>JAITOQ010000085.1 GCA_031289865.1 Clostridiales bacterium | reverse complement strand
TCAATCACGATACCTACTACGGTTACAAGTATCGGGAATTATACTTTCTATGGCTGTAGCGGATTGACCTCAATCACGCTACCGTTTGTCGGAGCGACACTAAACGGTACGAGTAATGCATATTTCGGATATATCTTTGGGGCGAGTAGTTCTGTTTATAATAGTGACTATGTTCCGGCTTCGCTCAGAGAGGTAATTGTAACGGGTGAGGTAAGTATCGGGGGTTCTGCTTTTTATGGATGTAGCAGACTAACCTCGATCTTGGTACCTTTGGTCACAAGTATCGGTAATAATGCTTTCTCTAATTGTAGCGGACTGACCTCTATCACGCTACCTAATGTGACAAGTATTGGGACTTATGCTTTCTCTAATTGTAGCGGACTGACCTCAATCTCGCTCCCTGCGGTCACAAGTATCGGTAATTCTGCTTTCTCTGGAACGGGTATATGGAATAATACGGATAACAACGCAGTTGTATATGCCGATAATTGGGCAGTAGGATATAAAGGAACGATAACTAATGTAGTGATTCGTGACGGAACAATAGGTATCGGTGAATATGCTTTCCGTAGTTGTAGCGGACTGACCACGATCACGCTACCTAATGTGACAAGTATCGGTGAATATGCTTTCCGTTCTTGTAGCGGACTGACCACAATCACGCTACCTAATGTGACAAGTATCGGTGGATATGCTTTCTATGATTGTATCGGACTGACCGAGATCACGCTACCTAATGTGACAAGTATCGGTGAAGGTGCTTTCTATTATTGTTACGGACTGACCACAATCACGCTACCTAATGTGACAAGTATCGGTGCTTATGCTTTCTCTTATTGTAGCGTACTGACCTCGATCACAATTCATAGTAACGTAACGTCCGTCGGAAGCTACGCTTTCCGATCTTGTAGCAAGCTAACAATTTATGTAGAAGCTTCAAGTAAACCGAGCGGTTGGGATACGGAATGGAACTATTCAAACCGTCCGGTGGTATGGGGCTGTACGTTGTCGGAGGATAAGAGCTATGTCGTTTCGTTTACAAAGACGGCAAGCAGTATTAGCTATCCGACCGCTGCAAACGGGATTTCCACCCCGTACCGCGAGGGTTACACCTTTGGCGGTTGGGCGACTACTCCGGGCGGTACGACTGCGGCTTATACGGCGGCGAATGTGAATAACGCGGCGAACGGCGTTACGTTGTATGCGATTTGGATTCAAAAGTAATGATTTGAACGCAAGGTAGGGGAAAAACAAAGGGTTAAATGAGGAAAACAGCGGACGTTTGAGAGCGTTCGCTGTTTTGTTGTTACGAGGTTTTTCATTCGGATACGGGACGATGAAGGCATCGTCCCCTACAATTAAAGTGTTTTAGTTATAGTATGGCTGACATTTGAGAGCGTTCGCTGTTTTTTATTCAGATACGGGACGATGAGGCATCGTCCCCTACAATTAAAGTGTTTTAGTTATCGTACGGCTATGCGTTTGAGATTCTTCACTCCGTTCAGAATGACAACGGGCGACCGAGGCGGTCGCCCCTACAATTTTTATTCGGTAATGATTCCGACTTTTTTAAAAATCCGCAATTCTGCATTCTACATTTTGCATTTTGCATTAAATAAATCGGTGAACGGGCTACTAAAGCTAATCATATCGCATTGTCCGTTGCGATGGCGGGTGAAGCGTCACGCTTCTCAATTCTCTACTAAGATATCGTACACCGCGGCGTAGACTAAGGAGGCTTTATCGACCCAATTTTTGTAGATCCATTTTGCGTCGTGGCGGTTTTGGACGACGAGGCGAAGCTCCATGATAGTGTTTACGGAGTCGTTGATTTTGAGGATAAGGGTATAGGTTCCGTCCGTATTTTTGTAATAGTCGCCCGTATATTCTTGTTTGCGCTTATATTTTTGGCGGTTGTCCTTGATATAAGCGGTGATTTCGTCGCGGAGTGAGACGGGGATACGGTGAAAGAAATGCGCGAGGCAAGCCTTTCCGTCCGCGGTGATAGTATAGAGTTTTTTGTTGTTGTGCGGGTTGTAGAGAAGCCCCGTTTCGGCAAGCTCCTTGACCGCGCTTTTGCAGACAAAGTATTCCAACCATTCGTTGACGGTAGAACAAACCTCAAGCAGAGTTTCCTCCGCCGCGGGAAATTCCATCTGCTCCACCGTAAATAAAACGATGAGTTTACTGACTGCGATATCGAACATTTTTTTCCCTTTTTACGAACTTTATTTAATGCAGAATGCAAAATGCAAAATGCAGAATAGCGGATAAAAATTAAATCGGTGAACGGGCTTGCGAAGAAAGTTTTATTTGTCTATCGGTTGCGATGGTGGGTGAAGCGTCACGCTTCGTCATTCTTCGCAAGCTCAGAATGACACCTACTTTTCTTTAATTCCGCAATTCTGCATTCTGCATTAAAAATCTGCATTTCTCATTAAAAAATCAGTGTTGAATCAAAATCGACCGATAATTGAGCGGATTTACGTTGAGATCTTTGATGAGTGTCGGTACGTCGTTAAATGGGACGCGGTGACTGATGAGATTGTCAAAACGAAGTATCTTATTTGCGAGAATATTGATTGCGGAGGTGATTTCGTTACAGCCGTTGTTTATACCCGTGAATGTCAGCTGTTTTTTGAGTATCGGAGTGATATTGAGGTCAATCTTGTCCGCAAAAATATTAAAGCCCATGATGGCTGCGCGGCCTCTCTTTCGCGCAAGCGAGAGTGCGGAGTAGAATGGTAGGCGTGCGCGTGATTCAAAGACCACATGCTCAGCCATTTTACCGCCCGTAAGCTCGAGTACGCGGTTGATACAGTCGGTATCCGTCGGATTGATCGTGTAATAAATACCGCTGTCCCTACAGACGTCCAAAAGCTCGTTGTTGGTATCGATGACGATAGGGATTGCGTGATAGTAGAGGACAAGCTGTGCAAAAATGTTGCATAGAGAGTTTCCTCCGAGGATAGCGACGTATTCGTTCCGCTCGACGCCAAGTACCTCAAGGGTCTTGAGCGCAAGCGCAATGTGTTCGACAAAGACCGCGTGCTCGTCCTCGATCCCGTCGGGCATAGAGATGACGTTTTCGCACGGGAGCACGATAAAGTCGCGCAAAAAACCGTCCGTGTGTACGCCCATGATTTTGACGTCCGAAACAAGCGGATTTTCGTCCCTATGGTGCGGGTCTTTTGGCGCGGATTGCAAGTACGGTGAAATGATGACCTTTTCGCCCTTTTTAAACGAATCCGAAATAGATTCGCTGACCACGCCCGTCGCCGCCCTAACGGGGATAATCGGATATTCGCCGAGTCCCATGTATAGCGCGCTGTCCGTGGACGTGATCGCGGACTTTGTAATTCGTATTTTGATTTGACCGTCTTTGACAAGTGAAGCGTCGCGCTCGATGAATTCAAAAACGCCCTTTTCGGTGATTTGCCAACCTTTCATTTTCTTTTCTCCTTAAAACTTTATCTATTATATCATAATACGAGAGAAAAGTAAAGATATTTTTGAAAATAGCGGATTGGGAATTTTAAAAAAGCCGTATCACTACTAACACAAAAATCGGGAGTGTTCAGCCGTATCACCTTTAACATGTAAATCGGGAGTTGTACGGTAGGGGACGATGCCTTCATCGTCCCGAAAAAATCACGCTTTTGTTGATAGTAATGGCGGCATAAAATTCCCCTCGGGGGAGGGGTGGCGCGGAGCGACGGGGTGGTTAAATGTCGGTCGGGGATTGACGAGATTTCATTGTGAGCGAACGCGAATGTCCGCTGAAAACCGCTGTCATTGTCGACACAGCGAATAATGACGTCGACCATAGACTCGGAATGACAACGATATTATTTCAAATAAAATTTAAAACAAACTTCAAAACACATTGACAATTGCCTACAATTACGTTATACTATAATACAGATGAACCTATAGGAGTACTTATGAAAAAGATAAAAATCTTTGCGGCGGCGGGGAGCGGCATGACGGAGGACATTAAAAAGCTGGAAAACTTTGTCGGGCTGTTAAACGTCATGCACGAGGGTTCCGCTTGTCTGATAGTCTACAAGGACAACGCGTCGGTAGAAGAGGAGCTAAGGCGAGCGGAAGCGGAGATAGCCGCCGATATCGATCAAGCCGACTATTTTGCATTGATACTCGGTCGCGACGCGGACGATCGCGCTATCGCTGAACTGTTCCGCGCCGCGGAACGGCTAAAAAAGAGGGAAAACAAAGACACGTCGGAAAATAAAGACGGTAAAAACAGCAAAGACGTCGCGGCTAAATCGGCGTCTGTCGCCGATACGCTACAAGCTAAAGACGCGCTAAAAAACAAAGATATCAAAGACACCAAAGCTGTCAAAGAAATAAAGAGCATAAACGTCTACCTCAAAAAGGACGGCGAGGACGACGCGGAAATCCTTGCCATTTTAGATAAATTTTCAGCCGAACCGCTAAAGCATTATGTAGAGAGATATTCGGAGATAGACACGCTGAAATTGAAGATTTTAGTACAGCTTTCCGCGGGCGAAAACGAATTCGGAGAGAGTGACGACTACAGCTTACCCATTCTCAAGTATGAGATAGGGAGCGACGGTAACGGCGACCCCGTGGTATTGATCGGGAAAACTCCCGTACTCGGATTGGTGAGCTATGACGCGCTTTTAAACAGCGGTAGCTATAGGCGGTCGAAACG
>JAITOQ010000044.1 GCA_031289865.1 Clostridiales bacterium | reverse complement strand
GATTTTAATCGGCTTTGCTTTCATGTATATATTCTACCTCAAACACACCCGAAAGTCAATAACTTTTCATATATTTTCAGCTTATCCTCAAAATTTACTTTTTGATTGTCGTGACGCCGTAACGACAAAAGGAATCATTTAGTCAATTAACGGATGCAAAAAATATACAAGCAATGCCAAAACAACGACGCCCGCTATCAAGGTTAGCATTTTGGCTATTGCTATTTTGCGGTTTTTTTCCTCGTGGAGGGTCGGGATTATGTCCGTTGCGGCTATATAGATGAAAAAGCCGGCGACGACGGCAAATATCGGCGCAAACCAACCGTCGCCAAGCTCGCCTAACGCCTTGCCTATGCCGAAGAAAATCAACGCGCCGACGAGTGACGCCAAGCTACTGACTGCATTGAGCCAAATTGCTTTTTTCTTACTCATGCCGCTTGCCCTCATTATCGCAATGTCGCCTACCTCTTGCGGAATTTCATGCGCCATAACCGCCAAGGTTATAATCAGACCCGAAATCGGAGAGATAAGAAAGCCCGCCGCAATCGCAATTCCGTCCATAAAATTATGCAAGCTATCACCTATCGTAATCATCACGCCCATGTGATTGTGTTCCTTTCCGCTATGGTCGCAATCCTCACAAGGCGAGATGCGAGCGTGCGAATGAAAACGGGATAGTACCGTCTCCAATACGAAAAAAATCAAGATTCCCAAAACCGCAAATCCCATGATAAAGAAAACGCTCTCCTCACCGAATACTTGCGTTTCTTCGCCGATTTCTACGGCTTCGTGAAGTAAGTCAAAAAACGCCGCGGCAATCAACGTCCCCGCCGCAAACGCCGTGGCAAAAGACGTGATGACGCTCTCTTTTTTGTTGTTTAGAATCAGTAAGCCGAGCAAAAGCGACAACAACCCCGCGCCGAGTCCCGCGAGTATAACATACAACCAATCCATAATTTTACCCCTTTTTATACCGATTCGTTTTTAAAAATGACTTAAGACCGATAGGATTTTTGAGATGAAAGATATCGGAATTTATGACATTTTTGAAAATGAATCGGTATTGTTTGCAATTTATTCGCAATTCGGATATAATTATACCATGGAACAAAAACATTGTCAACTAAATTGCGAACGATTCGCAACTATAAAAAACACAAAGCCCCGTTTAGCGGTTCACGGGGTCTTGTTAAACGCAAAAATGCCGCTATCGGCAAAAGAAATTTTTGCGCAATTGAGCGGCACAAGCGATATTTGGCTGTCGTCCGTCTACCGTGCGCTTGAAATTTTTGAAAAAAATAACATTGTATCAAGGTCCGTGCTTTTGAGCGGCGAAGCGGTCTATGAGCTTATAACAAGCGAACACAACCATTATGCTATCTGTACGGAATGCCACGGCAAAACAAAAATAGATACCTGCCCTATTTCAAATTTTGAGCTCAACGGCTTCGCCCCCACAAGCCATAAACTCGAAATCTACGGAGTGTGCGTAAATTGTCAGAAAAAAAAGTAAATGGCAATTCAAAAAATTACCACCCGTGCCAAAGCTGTTCTTTTCTATCAATAAAAAGTTCTTTCACAAAAGCAATCAAAGGTGTACCCGCAAAGGAAACAGTCCCCTCATGTGACGAGTAGATTAACCAATCGAGCCGTTTATCGACACATACTTCTTCACACGAGGTTACACTAATGTACCCGCATTCATAATCATTTTTGTTTTCATCGACCGCATAGCAATGATTTATATTATCGACATTCAAAAATGACTGTATCTTTTCAATGTCTTTATCCGTTATAAACTCGCTTATAACAACCAAAATCTCTCCTTTGTAATTGTCGGTAAGCGGATTCCAATAGTCGCCGTCGAAGTTCCATACTTGCAGTAATTTCTCTCTGATCATCTTAGACTCTTCATTTGAGAGTTTTCTGCCGTAAGGAAGCTCTACAACGGACTCCAACTGTTCATCGGTAATGTTCTTTACAAAATCAATAAATTTTGCCCGTCCTTCATTCATCACTTGCAATCCCGCGCCGCTTGTTATGTTAGTTGTGAAGAAATCGGAGGCATCTTGTCCGACTTGTTTAAGCTGTGCTCGGCAGTCCTCAAAATTTATAAACACTTTATCCGTTAGCAAATCAAGTTCCGACTTAATTGCACCCAAAACTAAATATCAAGGAAAAATAAATTCGCCGCCATGTTTTCGGTCCTCTTCGGTTGTTTCCTCACAATACACACCGACCCAATAGTTATAATTATCAATGCAATATTTTTTTGCACAAGTAAGTAACGCTTTATTCCGTATCATAGCTTTTTCCTTTTTTCGATATGCTGACATTTCTTCTATTATAGCAGATATTCTGTAAATCGGTAGCATTTTTTTGTATGCAAATTATAATTCACGCCCTCTCAAAATCAAGTTCTCTTTTATTCGACATTACAATCTAAAAAACGGAACGAAAGTTTTTTGCTTTCATTCCACCCAATTTTCTTCTCCTACAAAATTCGCCTTGATATTTCTGTGATTATATGGTATAATAGTAACATACCTGCCCTGTTCGTTACGCGGTATTCATTTAAACCCACAATACAAAAAAGGGAATGCGGGTCTATCGGTATTGGTGCAAGCCGTCTCCTAACGGAATTTATGACGGACGCCGAAATGCCGTGGCAGCACAACCATCCTGCTGTTTAAGCGGGTTACAAATATATCGCGGACGGCAATGGCGGGTTATTTTTATGCGGATTTTTAAAAAGTAGGTGTCGTTCTGAGCAATAGGTGTCATTCTGAGCAAAGCGAAGAATCTAAAACGGCAACGTGAACCTTGTACCCGTCACTAATAAAAAAGTCGGAGGTTTTCCCCCGACTATGCTATACCTTAAAAAAGCGGTAAAGTTTTTGAAAAGAGTGCAGAGAAAAAATTTTTGTAAAAATTTTTTCTCTGCATTATTCTTATCAAAAAATAAAAGCTACAAAAGTATACACACCACGCCGCCCTTACCTTCATTGACGATTCTCGACATAGTTTTGCGCATCTTATTGCGTGCGTCTTCGGGGACTGCGGAGAGCTTGTTGTGGAGTCCTTCTTTGACCATCATGTTGAGGGATTTCCCAAACATATTGGTTTCCCAAATCCCTTGCTTATTGTTTTCAAACTCGCTTAGGAGATACTTAATCATATCCTCGCTTTGCTGTTCCGTCCCGATAATCGGACTGACTTCCGCTTCGACGTCCACTTTCATGATATGGAGCGACGGCGCGGAAGCTTTTAGTTTGACCCCGTATTTACCGCCTTGCTTGACTATCACGGGTTCTTCGAGAGACATCTCCTCCATGGTCGGCGTGACTATGCCGTACCCGAAATTCTCGACGTCGGAGAGTGCGGACACGAGCTTTGCGTATTCCTTATCGGCAACCTTTAGGCGGCGAATAAGCTTCATCATGACGTATTCGTCCGAAACGTCCTCGCCCGCAATCGCGCTCAATATCGAATAAAATAAATCGGGTTTCGGTAGAATATCAAAGGCAATTCTGCCCCGTCCCATATCTATCCGCGCATTTCCCGAACCCGTCAGATATTCCGACTCCTCAAAATCCTGAAAGACGCTTTCGCGGTAATCCTTCATCTTGATAAGATGTTCCGCGGCTTTTAGGGCGCGTGCGGCGATATCCTTTACGATAGGGTGCGCGTTTCCCAAAGATTGGAGCCACCTCGGAAAATGTACGTCCACCACCTTGACGGGAAATTCCGAAAGCACCGCTTCCAAAATCTCGTTGATATCCTCTTTGTCTGTTTCCTCGACGTTTTTTAGGAGAACGGGCGCGCCGTAACGCTCCTCTAAAACGGATTTTAAATTGATTGCGTCCGCGCTTTCGGGATTTTTGGAATTTAAAATGACTACAAACGGCTTGCCTATAGCCTTTAATTCGCCGACTACGCGCTCCTCTGCCGCAAGATACTTGCCGCGGTCAAGCTCCGTAATACTCCCGTCGGTCGTCACCACAATCCCGATAGTCGAATGGTCGTTGATGACCTTTTTCGTCCCGATTTCCGCCGCCTTTTCAAACGGCATCTCGCTGTCGCTCCACGGCGTCACGACATAGCGTTCACGACCGTTTTCGGTATGCCCCAATGCGCCGTCCACAAGATAGCCCACGCAATCTATCAAACGGACGTTTAGCTTGACGCTCCCGTCGTTCAATAAAATCTCGACGGATTCGGCGGGAACGAACTTCGGTTGGGTCGTCATGATAGTCTTTCCGTCCGCGGACTGCGGCATTTCGTCCACCGCACGCTGCCGCTTAAACTGATCGGCAATGTTTTCAAGGACAAACGCTTCCATAAACTTACGGATAAACGTCGACTTCCCCGTCCTAACGGGCCCTACCACACCGATATAGATATCGCCGTTCGTCCGTCGGGCAATATCCTTGTATAAATCAAAACTCTCCATATCCACTCCTTAAAATGATTGTGTCTACGGAGAATATATGCGTGGGGAGTGGATAATATGATTGTTTTTTGATTAAAAGAGTTTAAGATTTTTGTAATCCCTCATACCGTAAA
>JAITOQ010000018.1 GCA_031289865.1 Clostridiales bacterium | reverse complement strand
TGCGGGGAATTGGCGCAGTAGTGTTTCAAAGAAATCGGCGCATACATCGTCCGCTACTACGCGTTTTATCCGCTTGTCATAAGCGGCGGCGCGCATGACCAAATAACCGCCGAGCGACACGCCTATCAGCGTTACATCTTTGAGATTAAAAAAATCCAACACGGCTTTGACGGGCTTTTCCCACTCGTGCGTCATAGGAATATGATAGTCCTCCAGCGTTGCTCCTTGCCCCGGTCCGTCAAAAAATACAACCTCAAAGCCCGACTCTTTCATAGCCAAAATCGTCTTGAACATTTCCTCCGCATAGCTATCAAACCCGCCGAAAACGACAAAAGTGCCTTTCGGATTTTCGGGTGAGAAGCGGTATGCGGAAAGAAACCCGTCCTCATAAGGAACGAAATGATGCAAGCTGTCGTCAATTTTAAAATGCTCCCGCATAAGAGAAATGAACGTCTTGCGGTATTCCTCCTTTTTCGGATTGCCGAGAGTCATGTAAAACTCCGCCGTTCGTAGGTAATGCGCCGCCCGTAGTTTATGCCCGCTCATGAGAGACTTCTCGTAGAGCTTTAAAAATTCGTCGATAAATTCGCCGTAATTATGAATTAGGGGACTGACCTCTCTCATTTCGCTAAGCATTTCATCGTCGTTGGAAAAGTTGTAGCAGCGGTTCATCTGAAAATTTACACCGAAATCCGTGTGTAAATCGTTGTAAAATGCAACGGGGAACAGCTCGCCGAAGCGGTTTTGTTTTGTCATTTAAAGCCTCCTATGTTATCGACTTCTATTCAAATAAATTGACTATGACGGAATCGGTCAAAAGGTGCAGCGCTTGCCTATGCGGCGCACCGATAATATCCGTCACATTTATTGACATGAGCAGAGTGTGGAAAACAGCCACCATTTCTTCCGGAGCCACCTTTGGTACAAGCCCGTACAAATTGACCACGGCGGTTATATCGAGTAGGTCTTTTTGGAAATCTTGTTCCAAAAAATCCTCCGGCAATTTGCGCAAAAAGGTTTCCGCGTCCTCACGGAGAGAAAAAATCCACTTATTTTCAAACGCCTCGTCGATACACCGTTTAAACCCGACCGCCAAATCATACCTCGTCGGGTTTTGCGGCTTGCTTGCGGTCATTATATCGACAAGCCTTTTTGTAAAAGCGTTTGTGGTTTCCATAAACAGCATTTCTTTTGACGGAAAGAACGCATAAAACGCTCCCGTTGAAATACCCGCCATAGCGGCAAGCTCGGCAACGCCCGTCTTTTTGTGCCCGTATCGCTCCCAACAAATGCGGCAGCTCTCAATCAGCTTTGTCTTGATCGCATTTTGTTCGCGTTCGCTCAATGATTTTCGCATTCCGAACCTCTTCTTTGAATAAATGAATTATTTTATTGTTTTATTCAATTATACTACAACAAATTCCATCTGTCAAGCGGTATTCGTAAAAGATTTAAAAAAGTTTCGGAAAAAGTTCAAAAAAAGCCTTTCGTTTATCGGCGAAAGGCATAAAAGACACGACGGAACATTGCTGTTTAATCGTGTTTTTATTGTGATTTTAGTTTGAAATTCGTGCGGAAACTCTTTTACGCAAAATAGCTATTTTCGAGCCAATCGAAACGAGCATTTAGCCAATTGATTAAATAGCCGCTTGCGTCCTTTTGATTTTTAAAGGTTGTGACTTCATCGACTTGATGAGGATCAAAGTTCTTTTTGCCGAGTATCGAATAGGCTTTAAAGTTTCTTTCGTATTCGCGGGTAAAGGTCGCGCTTAGATAGTTAAGCTCTGCTATCATATTTTGACGTAAGCCGCCGTCGGTCAGCTCTTGCCATCTTGCTTTTACCTTGATAGAAAACCAATCTTTGGTCATAAGCTTTGAGAGTAGGTGGTTTAGTTGTGCGCCTTCGGGATTTTTTGAATTCGTCAAGTTTGCGTATGCCATATCGGCGTCCCACGGCGCGGCGAAAACAAGTTTTCCGTTTTTGTCTTTGTAAACGTAAAAGGAACTGTTTGAGTCGCTGTCTTTATTTATCAATTGCAAAATCGTCATTTCAACCGCGCTGTCTATATCGACCAAATTTGATACCCTCGTTTCATCGCAAGCGTTAAATAGTTCGTCGTATATCGATTGCATATAGTTTGTAATATAAGTTAATTGTGCGGGTGAGGTTGTGTCGCCCTTTACGAGCCAATGCGTAAAGTTGTAAGCGTTGCCGTTGATGTTGTTTTCGATGAAAAAATCTTCGTTTTCGTAATAATAGTAGTCGTTTTCCAATAGATAACCCGTGTTTGTCGGGTCGGATTTTGCTTCGTCATACTCTTCGATATCGATTCGGTTTTTGTTTATTTCTTGCTGTTCGCACAATAGATAAACTCCCGAATACCGACCGTTGACAAAGACCTCCACGACCTTATAGTCGGAGCTGTATATGTTGAGATTGCTTCCCAAATAAAAGTTGATGTAGTTTCGGGACAGCGAATAGTCGTACCAATCGGCAAGCAAAACCCAATTTTTAAATTTTGAACCGCCGTTTAAACCCAACACATTCGTCTTAGTATCAAATTTAATTCGGTAAGGACTTTTGGGAGCGGCTGCGGTTGAATTTCCTCTAAGCCTTATACCCGCGTCGACGTTCTCCATTTGATATTCGTCATCACAGTTGACAAGGCTTACGGTGGATTTTGTATAGATATCCTTTGAGTTGATTTTTTTGTTGTTTTCCGTTGAGATTTTTAGGATAGGCGCGTTGAATTTTTCAGTTTCGTAACTTATAGTTATTTTTTTGTGAAAGGCGGCACTCCCAGAAAGTGTATAACTTCCCGCGGTTTGATATCCGAGTATATCGGGATACGAAATATCGTAGGAATCGTCAAAAAAGGTTCTTAAATATTTTTGCTCATAGATAATAACCCCGTCCTCGTTTTTGCAAGACACGGTTAAAATAGGGAACAAGCAAAAAAACGTCGTAATTCCCGCAACAAATACGGCGCAAGTTATTATTATGAATATCTTTTTGTTTTTCATAAATCAACCGCTCCTTTTTTTCTGTTTTCAACGTCTTGCAGCAATAATTTTATGGCTTTTTCAAATTTTTTTGCTTGATTTTGCGTCATGATTATGCCCCAATCGGAACATTTTTTCAAAGTGTTTGTTGTCCAAATCGAAGTATTAGTGCGCGCCGACTTGTAACACTTGCCGCTACTATGCCCGTTTTGCGATATAATCGTCAATATCTTGAACAATGCAACGCGAGCCGTTTATATGAAGCACCTCAAAATGCTTGACGATAAACTCCATTACTTTTTTTTGTGTAAAAAGCTCGGCGACTTGTTTTCCCGTCAAGCCTTTCGTTTCTTTATATTCCTCTAAACAATAGACTAAAAACGGTAATTCTCTGCTCATAAGATCACACCTCTTCGGGGAACACAATACTCCCCGTTTTGACTTCTTCGTCATACATTCTATAAAGCGTCAACGCGCTAAAATGCCACAGTTTAGTTTCCTCTTTTTCAAGCAGCGAATATAAGCGGGATTTATATAATGCCGCCGCTGCTTCAGTTTCGGATAGCTTATAATTCTTAGCGATTAAAGCGACTACCTCAGGTAGGATTAGCATCAGCATAGCTCCAATTTTATTCTGCATAAATTAACCCTCCTCATTAGTTCCGACAAACTTTAAAAATGTCAAAGCGCGGTTTGTGGCAAACATTGTTTGGTGATACAGCTTTCGTACCGCTAAACGCTTTAACGCGCTTTCTTTATCAATTTGCCCCGACGCAAACAGAGTAATCGTCGTATAAACATCGTCGTTAGCGACAGCCCCGCTTATAATGTCGTACTCATTTTTTCTTTGTTTTCCGCTTCTGTTTGCCACAACAAAGTCAAGCCACGGCTCGTCGGCTGCGGCAAAGTGCAAATGCGACAACTCCTTTGCGGCACGTTCTTCGTCAAACTCATAGACATTTACTACCGCTTTTCCCGTTTCACGCCATTCGGTTACATGAGCGGCAAATTTTAAGGCTTGTTTCAAATTCAACGTGGTGTAAAATCCCGCGCCAAAATCAAGCTCCCTATACTGCGTCAATATTTTCGGCTCATCAACTATTATATTGCTTCCGTGATAAAGTTTCATATGCCTCCGACCGTCGGCTCAATCACAAATTGTTTGATTTATAATTTCATTTTATTAATAACGGCGCAACATATTAGTTGCGCCGTGTTTAATTTGGTGGAGGTGAGGGGAGTTGAACCCCTGTTCAAACGGGCGGCACGGACACTTTCTACATACTTAGCCGATTTATTTTTTAGGTTGTTCGGGGCGTACGGTCGGCAGATCGCGGCGAACCAAAGGATGAGGAGTCCT
>JAITOQ010000156.1 GCA_031289865.1 Clostridiales bacterium | reverse complement strand
GCGCAGCGAAGAATCTAAAACGATTGTTATATAATCGCGATAACAAAATAAAATTTAAAATTATTGATAATTATGGCGGCATTAAAAAACCTTGCATATTTTCCCAAAACAATCTAATACTATTTCTATTATTCCTACTTTTTCCCTTTTCGGAGGTTTTTATGAAGGCAATTATTATGGCGGGCGGATTCGGGACAAGGCTTCGTCCGCTCACAAACGAAATTCCAAAGCCTATGATTCCGATTATTGATAAACCCATTATGCTCTATATCGTCGAATTGTTAAAAAATTACGGCTACACCGAAATCGGCGCGACATTGAGCTACAAGCCCGAAATGATTATAGATTATTTTAAGGACGGCTCCGACTTCGGGGTCAAGATGTCCTACTTTGTCGAAACCACGCCTTTAGGCACGGCGGGGAGTATAAAAAATGCCGCGGATTTTCTCGGCGACAATTTTTTAGTGGTGAGCGGCGACGCGTTCACCGATATAGATCTCAACGAATTTGCCGCGTACCACTTCTCTCACAACGCGCTGTTCACCTTGGCTTGTAAACGGCTTGACGACACGGCGGGTTTCGGCGTCCTCACCGAGGAGGGCGGCGCGGTGACAAAATTTATCGAAAAACCCGAAGTCAGCCGCCCCGGACTCGTCAACACCGGCATCTATATGATCGACAAACGCGTCCTCGACCTTATCCCCGACGGCTTTTACGACTTCGGCAAAGCTCTTCTCCCCGCCCTCGTCGGCAACGGTCTATTCGCATACAAAACCGACCGCGATTGGTCGGATATCGGTAGCCTCACCTCGTATTATTCCACAAACTACTTTGTAGCAAGTCAAATGGCGGTGAATTGAAACACTCAAAGGCGTTACGAATCGGTGTCGTTTTGTAGGGGACGATGCCTCATCGTCCCGTATCCGAATAAAAATCAAATGATCGATTACGGCGGTCATAATCTCCTCAATGCCGCTTTCGCCCTTTCATCTCCTTGCGCAGCGGATTTTCGATGCCACTTCACCGCTTCCGTATAACTCTGTTCTACTCCTTGCCCGTAGTGATAACAATAACCGAGATTGTATTGCGCACGAGCATTTCCTTGTTCGGCTGATTTTCGATACCACTTCACCGCTTCCGTATAACTCTGTGTCACGCCGCGTCCGTAATAATAGTCCTCACCGCGCTTATCGCATTCTTCCGCAGACAGTTGAACTTGAACGGGCGGTTCATCAAGCACCACATAGAGCGGCGGCGGATTTGGAACGGGTTGATGAAGCGCGGGTATTTGATTTTGATGTGATTGAAGTATGTCTTCGGGTTCACCGTTTAGATAGATTTCATCACCAAGTGGACGTTGATTGATATTTGGTGCCGAGTCGGAAGGATACACATTTTCAAAATCCTCTGTTGTGAGTCCCATGACTTTGTTGATTGTCAATCCGCGTTGGACAATGTACTTTTTTAGGATTCCCGTAAAATGCCCGTTTCCACCGCCGTCTATCGCGACTTCTCCCCTTGACGCGGCATGGAGTACTATCGTATTCCGCGGCAGCTTACCGTCGACAAATTTAAAGGTATCGCCCGAACCCTTTGCCTCCACTCTGCACGCGTCTAATATAAAGACATTAGCGGCTTTTCTTTCGCTATCGTCGTTTAAATGGTCAAAGAAAAGACTTAGCGGAACCGCATTTCTATAGAGCGCAGCCACCCCACTACTAATATAATCCACGGGCAATATATAATTATTCACGTTTGATTCCGTTCCGTGACCGGAATAATAAATCACGCGAATATCGTAATTCCTCGCTTCCGCAATAAATTTATCAATCTTGTCAAGTAAGGTTTGTCTGCCGTCGTCCAACGAAAACTGAACCCGATTAAAACCGAGTTGGTTGGTGAAAATATCTCTCATATTCTCCGCATCGTTTTTTGTACCCCTTAAGGAGTTTAAGTGTTTATACGCCGAGCAACCTATGACCAACGCTATTTTACTTTTTTGCCGCCCAGAAGATCGAGCTACATTTCTTCCATCAGATAGAGGCATTTTGTCGTACTCCTTATAACCGAGGTTATTTTTATCTATTATATATTATAGACCATAAAACAAAGTATGTCAATACTGTTTTTATAAATTCCTAATTTTTTTTACAAAAACGGGCGTAACCGACAAACATTTAACCACCCCGTCGGCATTCGCCGCCACCCCTCCCCGGATGGGAATTTTATTACCGTTATAGAGCGTTAAAGCATATTGACGTTTTTAATTAGCTTTTTTTATTCGGATACGGGACGATGAGGCATCGTCCCCTACAAGAGACACGTTACCATTATAAAGCGTTAAAGCGTATCGACATCTTAGATTCGCTTTTTTGAGGGACGATGAGGCATCGTCCCCTACGAGAAACACATATTACCGTTATGCTGTGCTTGTGAATATTTTCACAAGTTTATTTTTTTCGGTGTTATTTTAGTTGCTTAATTTTCTTGTTTGACGTATAATATTTGCTGTCATTAAAAATTGTGGCACATAATATTCTACGCATACTATTTCATATTTGAGATTCTTCGCATTCGCTCAGAATGACGTCGATTGCGTACAATATTTTATGCCGTTAAGAAATTTTTGACATATACTATTCTATCATTAAAAAAAATTATGAAAAAAGGAAGAACCGTCATGAGAGTTTACAATTTTTCCGCAGGACCGTCCGTATTGTTTGAGGACGCGTTACTCGAAGCTCAAAAAAATATGTTTTCCTACGGGGATACGGGCATGAGTGTTGCCGAAATGAGCCATAGGTCAAAGGCTTACGAGGAAATTCAAAACGAATTTGTCGCGACCTTAAAGGAACTGTTGAACGTTCCCGACACTTACGAAATTTTGCTTTTACAAGGCGGAGCGTCACAGCAGTTTGACGCCGTACCTCTGAACCTTTTAAAAAAAGGCAAAGCCGATTATGTCATCACGGGACATTGGTCGGAGCGTGCGCTTGCGCAAGCCGTTCCGTACGGCGATATAAAGGCGGTCGCGTCCTCTAAAGAGGCGACCTTTACATACATTCCCGAACTTCCCGACAACATTTTTAGACCGGACACGGACTACGTCCATATCACGACGAACAACACGATATACGGGACAAAATACACTACACTCCCGAATACCCCGTCGCCGATCGTCGCGGACATGTCCTCAAATATCTTGAGTGAAAAAATCGACGTTGAAAAATTCGGTTTAATTTACGCGGGTGCGCAAAAAAATCTCGGTCCCGCGGGACTGACGGTAGTCGTCATTCGCAAAGACCTCATCACAAAGGAGCTGCCGAATTGCCCGAAGATGCTCAACTATTACACACAGTCAAGCGCGGCAAGTCTGTTTAATACCCCGCCTTGCCTCGCAATCTATCTCTCGATGCTGAATGCGCGTCATCTAAAAAAGCTCGGCGGCGTATCCGCTATCCAAAAAATCAATGAGGAAAAAGCCGCTCTCCTATATGACTTTGTGGACAACTCGGCTTTTTACGTCAACCACGTCAACAAAAAAGACCGCTCGCTCATGAATATACCGTTCCTTTCACCGAACGCGGAGCTTGATAAAAAGTTTATCAAGGAAGCCGCAGAGCAAGGCTTGGTCACTCTCGCCGGTCACAAAACCGTCGGCGGTATGAGAGCGTCTATCTACAACGCAATGCCGATCGAGGGTGTAAAAAAATTGATCGGATTTATGAAAAAGTTTGAAACGGAAAATAAGTAATCACCGGTTACATAAATAAGGAGTTTTGTATGTACAAGATTTTAAAGCTCAATGAAATAAGCAACGAAATCAACAGCGTATTTGATGAAAAATACGATTTTACCGAAGACGTCAGCGTAGACGCGGACGGAATCGTCGTCCGCAGCTACAAAATGGCGGACTTTAAAGTCGGCAAAAACCTAAAAGCCGTGGCGCGTGCGGGCGCGGGAGTCAATAATATCCCTATCGACAAGATGACCGAAAAAAATATCGTCGTCTTTAATACCCCCGGCGCAAACGCAAATGCGGTAAAAGAGTTGGTTATTTGCGCTCTCCTACTCGCCTCGCGTAAGGTTTCCGAATCCATAGCTTGGGCAAGCGCGCAAAAAGGCAAGGGCGAAGAGGTTCCGAAGTTGGTTGAAAAATACAAAAATCAGTTTGTCGGCCCCGAACTCACGGGAAAAACCCTCGGCGTAATCGGCTTGGGCGCAATCGGAATCTTGGTCGCGAATGCCGCAATCGGACTCAATATGAAGGTTTTGGGCTATGACCCTTACCTAAGCGTGGACGCGGCTTGGACGCTAAACAACAAGGTAGAGCGCGCAAAGGATATCAATACGCTCTATAATAAATGCGACTATATCACCCTCCACCTACCGCTCCTCCCGTCTACCGAAGGGACGATTAACGCGGACTCGATTTCAAAGATGAAGGATTCCGTAAAAATCATCAATTGCGCACGCGGTGAGCTCGTAAACACAAACGACATCATCGAGGCGGTCGTTTCCGGTAAGGTCGCAAAATATATCACGGACTTTCCGACCGACGACGTTCTCGGTATCGACAATATCATAGCGATACCGCATCTCGGCGCGTCTACTCCCGAAGCGGAGGATAATTGCGCTATCATGGCGGCACGTCAGCTAAAGGATTATCTCGAAAACGGCAATATCGTCAACAGCGTAAACTACCCGACCGCAACCCTCCCGCGCAGCGGTCAGTATCGGATAACGATCACTCACAAAAATATCAGTAGTATGATAGCGCAAGCGACAGCGTTTCTCTCGAAGGCAAAAATCAATATCTCCAATATGCTGAGCGCGACCAAAGGCGACCTCGGCTATATGATACTCGATACCGATACGGAAATCGCACCCAAAACCGTCGATGAACTGAAAAAAATCGAAGGGTTTTTGAAGGTTTGTATATATTGATAAAAATAGAGCAGAGAAAAAATTTTCTAGAAAATTTTTTCTCTGCACTCTTTTCAAAAACTCTCGTAATTCATGAAGATTAAAGTCGGGCGTAGAGATATGTTCCGACTTTTTTTGTAGGGATTTTCCGTTTTTTATGGCAGAGTATTCTTGAAATAGCGTTTTGCAGAGTACTTCGTAAGATAGAGTACTTCGCTGCATAGAATACTAATGCCGCTTTTTGTTCGTTTTTCGTAGGATTTTCCGACTAATTTGGAGTGCCACTCCAAATTAGTCGGAAAACAAACTGAGACTATCCTTTTTGAAAATCATTTTACGAATTTTAGATTACATATTGACAACGCCCCAAAAACGGTGTATACTATAATCATGAAAAAACGAAATTTTATTATTATTGTTGCCGCTATCGTTACGGCGATTGCGGTGATCGGAGCGATCATTACGGTTAAGATGATTAAGGCTAACGAGTTTTACCTTGAGGCATATTACGCGATGAAATGCGAGACGTTTCTTAAGGAAAATCCGACTTTTGAGAGCGGACAAATCGTCTTTATCGGGGACAGTATTACCGACGGCTACGACCTCGATAAATACTATGATTTACCGCTTGAGGTCTACAACCGCGGGATCGGCGGAGATACGACTGCGGGCGTGATAAATCGGCTCGCGCTGTCGCTTTTTGACATTGATCCGACGGTCGTTGTCCTTTTGATCGGGATAAACGACCTAAACAGCGGCAAGTCCGCAAGCTATGTTTTGGATAACTACAAAATTATTTTGGCGGAGATTCAAAAACGTCTCCCCGACGCAACCGTCTTTATTCAATCTATCTACCCAGTCAAAGATAAGCAATATCATATTGAAAAATCCACGGAGGCTATCTTAAATGTCAATTCGGAATTGAAACCCCTCGCGGAGAGCTTCGGCTATACCTACATAGAGCTATTCGGACTTTTGGCGGACGGAAACAATC
>JAITOQ010000123.1 GCA_031289865.1 Clostridiales bacterium | reverse complement strand
CCTAACTGGACGCAATTTTGCGGACTAAACTTTTATCTCCCCGAGGTTCGCGCGCACATCAGACACTTTTTTGACGTGATTTTGAACGAATGGGGCTACGACCTCGTCAAGCTCGACTTTCTATACGCGGCGGGCGCGGTACCGCTCGGCGGCAAGTCGCGCGCCGAATGTATGTTTGACGCTATGGACTTTATCCGCGAATGCGTCGGCAAAAAGGAGATACTCGGTTGCTGCGTCCCTATCATACCGTGCGTCAACAAGGTCGAATATATGCGTATCGGAGCGGACATGGGTCTGAGTTGGAGTCAAGCGATATACGGCGCGACCACCCACCGCGAGGACGTAAATACGCGCAACGCCATTCACAACGGCTTAAACCGCCGCCACTTGAACGGCAGAGTGTTTTTTAACGATCCCGACGTTTTTCTATTGAGAGATTACAACATTCACCTCTCGTTCGCAAAGCGGGAGCTTCTCGCAAAGCTCATCAAATTGACGGGCGGCGTCCTCTTTACCTCCGACGACGTAAACCGTTACGGCAAGGAACAGACCTCTCTCCTCCACGAAATGTTCGCCGACTCCGACCTATCTATCGAGCGTGTCACATTTTTAAACGACGTCTACACTATAAACTACACGGAGGACGGCGAGGAAAAGGTCTTAAAATTCAGTCTGCAGAGCGGAAAGGTGCTTTAAAAATCACAGATTTGAATAGATGTCCTCCAACAGCGTCAACGCGCCGCGGTAGCCCGCCGCGGAGCGGTTGTAGATCAAGCGTTCCGAATTCGGATATGCGGCTACAAAAAATTGCAGTCCGCGGCTCATGGCAAATTCGTGTTCGTTTGTGCTCGCTATGAGCAGCATGGTTTGCGGAAAATCCGCTAATGTTTTATTGATTTCCCATTGATCGCCCGTAAAGAATATTGCGGGCGGTTTTGAATATTCCAGATTTGTGAGCGCGGCGGTAATCCGCTCTTTGTCCTCCGTGCGGAATATACAGTCCGTGACGATCGCGCAGTCGGGGGTAAAGCTGTAATCGTTCGCCAAAAAGCGCGTCATAGAAATGACGGTACTCGCGTCGCCTACCACCGAAAACCGCCGCCAATTTTGAACGCCTATTCCCGTTTCGAGATAGCGGTAGTAATATTTTTCTTCGGCGGCAATGACCTTTTTGGCTTTTTCGCCTATTCCCAACGCCTCTCCTACCGCGGTTAAAAACGCGGCGGTTTCGGTCGCGCCTAAGGGCATACAGTGAAAGCGCAAGGACGGTATCCCAAACCGCTCCTCATATTCCTTTGCCGCGCTTTTGAGTAACCACGGCGAAATGATGATATTTAATGCCGCCGAAGAGGAGCTTTTTATCTCTTTTAACCCTTGGTCGTGAGAAAAAAACGTATTTACCTTGAGATTCATGAGATTAAGGAGTCGCGTAATCTCCTCCAGATTTCCCTCCCAATACGGGTCGTGATACGGCATAACTCCCAACAGATTGACCAATTTCGGATTTTTTTTCTTTGGACTTGGGTCGACGATATTGTCGAGGAGGGCTTTGATAGCTATCTCGTATCCGCGGCAGCTTTCGCCCAAAAAGCCCGCGGAATTTACCGCGTATACGGGCGCGCCGAGATTTTGGTATTTTTTTGCCACGCTCTGGACGTCGTCGCCGATAATCCCCGCCGTACAGCCCGTGAGAATAAAAAAAGCGTCCGCGTCCAAAATCTCAAGCGCGGCGGCAATATGCCGATCCAACTTTTCCGCGCCGCCCAATACCACGTCCCGTTCCATCATGTTTGTACAAGGGAGCGCGGTGTATTGGACGTAATACGGTAAACGGACGCTCCCTTGACTCGCTTCGCCCGCCGTGGTCTGTAAGCAGCAGCCCGGACCCGAATGATAGATCGGTATGACCCTTTTGACCGCGGAAAGCGTGGCGTTCGCGCCGCCTAAGCTGCAATTTCCGTGCGGATTTTCTAAAATCTCTGACATGTGTTTCTCCTAATGCTTGTTTAATGCAGAATGCAGAATGGCGGATTTTTTTGAAAATAGGTGTCATTCTGAGCTTGCGAAGAATCTCAAACGATTTCTCTGAATCACATTCTCTAATTATCCGTATTTATTGTTTGGGCTTTCGTACAGCTAACTTTTTAGATTCTTCGCAAGCTCAGAATGACACTCGTTTCTTTTAATTCCGTCATTCTGCATTCTGCATTCTGCATTCATTTAATATACTTAAACGGGTCTTCGTCGTACCATGATTTTTTGTACGGTAGGTGCGCGTGCGCGGCGATTTTTTTGTTAAAGCCGGGGTTTTCAATCTGATACAAAATCTTGTTTCCAAGATACGCGAGATTGCGGTAGCCCATGGTCGGACGCTTGATATCCAAAACATGTGTCGTCGGAATGCCAAGCTTCGCCGCCCACACGGGTACGCCGATAAATACGTCGGGCTTGAGTTTGGACAACAAATTGACTTGCTCATACGGCATCATGTTCGCAATGTCGAGGGTAAAATTTCCGTACAGACGATTGAGATATTCCATGTCGCTCTGCGCGTCGTTATCATAGACGGGGGTCTCCATGCCCACGAGTTTCATACCGAAATCGTCTATTAACGCCGCCGCGGCAAACGAGCGGCCCGTACCGCCGCATATAAAAACGCGTTTACCCGAAAGTTTGGATTTTAACTCCTCAACAAGCGGACGCACCTTTGAGTACTCCTCTTTGATATACGCTTCGGCCTCCGCGGTTTTGTCAAATAGCGCGGCGATTCCCAACAGCCATTTATCGGTGTTTCTCGTCCCTATCGGCATAATCGTATGCGAATACGGAATGCCGTATTTTTCATACAGTTCCTTCATAAATTCGTCCGCAAACACCTTGCATATCGCGCTCGAAGCGCGTGCGTTAGGGATTTTGCGGATTTTTTCTAAGCTCGAATAAAACGGAATATAGTTGACGCGTATCCCTATGTCGCCCAAAATTCTCTCTATTTCCGTCTGGTCGATATAGCTGACGGTGGGCGGCGCAAACAAATTTAATAGGTCGTCCTCCGTCTCGCCCTTAGGCGCGTCTTTCAAAATATATTGCGAAAAAGCGAGAAATGCGGAGTCGTAACCCGACGCGCAAATCTTAGACTTAAACCCCTCGCAATGCACGGGTACGACTATCGACGGTATCTCCGCGCTCACCTCCGACACAACCGCCTCTATATCGTCCCCGATGATTCCCGACGAGCAAGAGGTAAACACAAAAATCATTTTGGGCGCGTATCGCTCATACGCGAGCCGTATCGCCTTGCGGAGCTTTTCCTCACCGCCCAAAATAATATCTCTGTTGTCTAAGTTGGTGACTATCACGCGTGCATTCTTCATAGCGAAGCTCCCGCGGTGAAGCTGTCCGACCCTAAACCAATCGTTTGCCATACAACAGCAACCCGTGCAACCGAGCGGAGAATGCAAGACAAACGCGGAGTCCTCCATAGAAAGCAACGCCATCACGGAATTTGTCTGACGGCATTGCAAGCCTTGACTAAATACGCGGTCGGCGCGCCCCAAACACCTCTTAGGAAAGCTTTCCG
>JAITOQ010000093.1 GCA_031289865.1 Clostridiales bacterium | reverse complement strand
GTCATTCTGAGCTTGCGAAGAATCCAAAATGTTAGCCTTACAACCGCAAAAAAAACAGAAAAACAATAAAAACTCAAAAAGGTATTTACAAAATTTACAAACTATGCTACAATGAAATCGGGTTAACTGAAATTTTTCGCAAAGGATTTTAACCCGTACAAAAAAAAGGAAACAAAAAAATGAATCGAAACATAAAAAAACCAAAAATCAAAATAATCCTACTCCTCACGCTCCTTTGCCTAATCGCAGCTCTCTCGCTATCCGCGTGCAAGGTCAAAACATACAAAGTGACCTTTTTATCCGACGGCGCATTCTATGAGGATATAACGGTCAAGCGCGGCGAAACAATCACGCTTCCGACCGCTCCTACAAAATGGGGCTATATCTTTGAGGGTTGGCTCTATTCAAACGACACCTTTAAAACATTTGACGGGAGCGAAAAGATTACCTCGGACATTACCGTTACGGCGGAGTGGACCTTGAACGAAACCCCTACCGACGGACTTTTCTTTACTCCGATCGAGGGCGGGTACAAGGTAAGCGTCGGTGAAGCGGCGAATGAAGCCGAGATTGTGATTCCGAGGAAATATGAGGACGAACCGATATTGGAGATCGATAATAGCTTTAGCGTCTGTACGAAGTTGGCGCGGCTAATGATCCCGTTTGTCGGAGAAACTTTAAACGGTATACGTAATGTGCATTTCGGATATATATTCGGAGCGAGCGATTCTGATTATAATTTAAGTAAAGTTCCGGTTTCGCTCAAAGAGGTAATTGTATCGGGCGAGACAAGCATCGGAAGCCATGCTTTCAATGGTTGTGTCGGACTGACCTCAATCACGCTCCCCGATGTCACAAATATTGGGGATTATGTTTTCCAATACTGTAGCGGACTGACCGTAATCACTCTCCCTAATGTCACAAGTATCGGGAAGTCTACTTTCTCTTCTTGTCGCAAACTGACCTCGATAACGCTCTCTAAGGTCACAAGTATCGGAGATTATGCGTTCTATTATTGTAGTGGACTGACCACAATTATGCTCCATAATGCCACAAGTATCGGGGAGTATGCTTTTGCCGCATGTAGCGGATTGACCGTAATTACGATTCCGTATAGTGTCATAAGTATCCAACGTTCCGCTTTCTATGAGTGGGCATCAAGTCAGACGATTTATATCAAGGGACGGAGCTCCGCGCCTGAGGGGTGGAGTCCTTGGTGGGGTTTGTTTTGTTCTGCCAAAATCGTTTGGAATGCATAGTCCCGAAAAAAATAAAGATCAGATAACGAAAAACAGCGGACGTTTTGAGAATGTTCGTTGTTTTTTTGTTGCGAAGATATACGGCTATCGTTTGAGATTCTTCACTTCGTTCAGAATGACAACGGCTTTTTTTATAAGGATTACGGGCGACCGAGGCGGTCGCCCCTACAAGAGATCACCGACTTTTTTACGGAATTGCACCGACTTTTTTTATACGGATACGGGACGATGAGGCATCGTCCCCTACAAAAAAATGGCACCAATTGTTTACATTTCGGGAAAAAGTTGCAAATTCACATTCAAACTCGTGGGAAAAAATTGCAATTTTATATAAAACTCGTGGGAAAAAATTGCAAATTCACACCTAAACTCGTGGGAAAAAGTTGCTTTTTCTTTTTTTATGGTGTATAATATATTTAAATAAAGAGGGGGGCGGTGTTGTGTTAAAGAGAAAGTTTACTGATTTTTTGGCGAAATGGAAAAACGACGCGGACAAGACGTGTCTTTTGGTGAAGGGGGCGCGGCAAGTGGGCAAGACCTATGTGATTGACGATTTTGCCAAAACACACTATAAAAATTATGTGTATATCAATTTTGAGCTGTCGCCCGAAAAGAAGGAGATTTTTGAAGGGGAGTTGGGGGTTGATTCTATAATCAGGCGCATGAGCGTCTATTTTCCGTCGGTCAATTTTGCACCGCGTGATACTATCATTTTTCTCGACGAGATTCAGAGCTGTCCGAATGCGCGTGTAGCATTTAAGAGTTTTTCTATAGACAAGCGGTTTGACGTTATCGGGTCGGGGTCGCTGCTCGGTGTAAACTATAAGGAGGTTTCCTCATATCCTACGGGCTACGAAGCCTCGGTTGATTTGTATTCCTTAGACTTTGAAGAATTTCTTTGGGGACTTGGGATAAAGGGCGACACGCTTAGCTATATACGCGATTGTTTTTTAAATAAAAAGCCTATCGACGGCGGCATTTTAAAAAAATTCCGCGAATATTTTAGGTGGTACATCTTGACGGGAGGAATGCCGCAAGTGGTGGAAACCTTTGTCAAGACGAACAATTTTGGCAAGGTACTCGAGCTTCAGCGGCGAATTACGGCGAGTTATCTCGACGATATCACAAAATACGCGCCGCGCACGGAAAAGGGCAGGGCGCGGAAGTGTTTTGACAGTATCCCGTGGCAGTTGGCGAAGCGAAACAAAAAATTTATCTATGCGGAGATTGACGGCGAACAAGAAAACACCGTCGGCGCAAGACAGTACGAGGGGAGCTTGACGTGGCTCTATGACGCCGGAATTATCAATTATTGCTACAATCTTTTAGAGCCGGCGTTGCCTCTCGCGGCGAATATAAAGGCGGCAAATTTTAAGGTGTATATGCGAGATACGGGCTTGCTGATTTCGATGATGGAGGATGGGACGCAGACGGCGATTTTGGGCGACGAATTGAACATAAACGAGGGAAGTATTACGGAAAATATATGCGCCGAAGCATTCGCAAAAAACGGAAAAAAGCTGACGTATTTTGAGCGGAGAGGAAAGATAGAGGTGGATTTTGTGTTTAATCTAAACGGCGAAGCCACCGCAATCGAAATAAAATCGGGGAATAGCTTGTTGTCAAAGTCCTTGGACTCGATTATCGAAAACTATAAAACAGTAAAAAGATATATCAAACTCGAAAAGGATTGTAATATATATGTGGACGAAAAAGGGATAGAGCATTATCCGCTGTTTACCGCAATGTTACTTTGAGAGTATATAATAGACTTCTTTTTTTGGGGAAGCCCTTTACTTTTTGTGTAAAAACGAGTATAATAGTATACGGTGAACGCAGATGACACAAATTTTGGTTTTTTGTGACGTCGCGAAAACCAAAACGGCATTCCATAAAAAATTCAAAAGGACGGATAAAAATGAGATACGAATATAAAACAAAGGGGACGTGTTCAAAAAAAATCGAGTTTGATTTTGAGGACGGAAGGGTCGGGAATATCAAGTTTTCCGACGGTTGCGACGGAAATCTAAAGGCTTTGGCTATCCTTGCGGACGGGCTGACGGCGGAGGAGATCGTCCAAAAATGCGGAGGGATTCTCTGCGGTAGAAAAAATACCTCTTGCGCGGATCAATTAGCGCGGGCGGTCGCGGAAGCGGCGGGAAGCGTGAATAAAGTTGAGAGTTGAAAGTTTAGTTAATGCAGAATGACACCTATTTTTCTAATTCCGCAATTCTGCATTCTGCATTCTGCATTCTGCATTCGCATTTTGCATTTTGCATTCTGCATTCTGCATTGAGAAAAGCATTCTACATTTTAAAAAGGTATAAATACAAAAAAGCAATTAAGGATAAAGGGTTTTATATGCAAAGGATCAATGTTGTCACGGGCGCGACGGGTCATATCGGGGTTGCGCTGATACGCGAATTACACGAGAGAGGGGAATACGTCCGCGCATTAGTGCGCCGAGGAAATTCCTACGATTTTTTAGAGCCGTACATAGACGAGGTGGCTTACGGCGACGTAACCGAGCCCGAAAGCCTCGCGGCGGCTTTTTTAGACGCGGATATTGTATATCACCTTGCGGGGATTATTTCGATAGGAAAGGGCGACGGCGCAAATATCGACAAGGTCAATATCGGCGGTACGCAAAACGTCATCGCGGCGGCAAAGTCGGCGGGCGTTAAACGGCTGATCTATACTTCGAGCGTTCACGCGCTCCATTACGAAAACGCCGACGAAATCATTCGTGAAAAGCCGTATTTTTCACCCGAAAAATTGCACGATGCATATTCTGTCGGAAAGGCGGTCTCCTCGAACCTCATCTTAAACGAGGTGAAAAAAGGCGAATTAGACGCGGTGATTTTGATGCCGTCGGGGGTCGTCGGGCCGTACGCATATCGGCGGTCTAACATAGGTCAGATGATCATAGAATATGTGAACAAACGCTTGATTGCATACATCAAGGGCGAGTACGATTTTGTCGACGTTCGCGACGTCGCAAGCGCGCTCTATGCCGCGTCGGATACCGAGCGCGTAAAGAGCGGCGAAACCTTTTTGTTGTCGGGAAACAAAGTAACGGTCAAGGAGATGTTAAAAATGTTGGAGCGAGCAACAGCCGTTCCCGCGCCGCGTATCAAGCTGCCGCTGTTTCTCGCATACGTCTTTGTGCCGCTTATGGAGCGGCTGTATACGCTCCGTAAAATGAAACCGCTCTATACCTCGATGTCTATCAAGGTTTTAAACAGCAACGGCAATTTTGACAATACAAAAGCGCGTGAAATATTGGGCTACTCGCCGCGAAGCGCGGAGGAATCCCTCCGTGAGGAATATGAATTTATGAAAGAAGAGGGAATGTTGAGCAAGGAATGATGCATTCCGAAAAATCAATCTCAAAAAAGAAACGAAATAAAAAATGAAGACAAAAAACCAAAATGCAAAGACGGTCATAAAGGTCTCTGTGATTACCTTGATTGTCAACATGGGGCTTACGGCGTTTAAATTGATCGTCGGTCTTTTGTCAAGCTCTTTCGCTTTGGTTTCCGACGCGGTGCATTCTGCGTCCTACGTATTCAGTACGCTCATCGTCATGGCGGTGGTGCTTATGTCTGAGAAA
>JAITOQ010000062.1 GCA_031289865.1 Clostridiales bacterium | reverse complement strand
CCTCTTTGTCTGTTGCGACGGCTGGTGCAGCGTCACGCTGCTCAATTTTCGGCATTATGTTCTATGTAGTATTCCCGAAGCTGCTCATAAATTTTTTCTTCGTTATAGGTCATGTATTTTCTTATGTTATCTATGTTTTTTGGCAGAACCGCATAATGAGTGACCTTGTGCGGCGGGAGGGATTCTCCGAGCCGTTTTACGGCAGCGTTGATTTCGTCCGTCGCTTTTTCTTCCGCATCTGCGACGGGGAGACTTTCGTCAAAAATGACGGGCGCGCCTATCACGACGGTATCGAGGGATCTGCAGCAATAGACGGGGTAAATTTTAGGAACGGATCCCAAATATTTTTTACAAAAACCGAGGGTTTTAAAGGCTCCCTTTTGTAGGGTGTCGAGATAGGGATTTTCGGGATTCGGGACGATAGATTCCGGAAATATTACGACGTCAAGCCCTTCCTTTAGGGTTTCGATGGTCTTTGTGTAGGTGGTCTTGATGCGGATATCTCTATAGACGGGTACGACGCCCGCGGCTTTAAACATACTTGCCATCACGGGAGCCATGAGGTAGGACATCACGCGGCAAACGGGTTTTAAGACCCCGCGTGCATTCGGAAAAATGGTTTTCATTATCTGATCGGGCGCGGTCTTTAGCGAAAGCATATTCGCGCTTGACCACGAACGGAATTTTCTTTTTTTGAGCGCGAGCATGACGGCGGTCGGACCGTAATCGTTCGCATGATTAGCCATAAAAAGGACGGGTTCGGCGGGAAGCGGCGATTCGATCAAAACTTTCGGCCGCTTTACAAGCCGTCCCGCAAAAAAAGCGACCTTAAAAAACAGATGCGGGTGATAGATTCGCGTCTGAGGTTTTGTCGGTGAGTAGTATGTTTTCATGATTTCTTCTACCTTTCTTTAGTTTTTGGTGGGTACAGCGTCACTTTTTTCCGTTGTGATGATTGCAGCCTACGATACGATTCAATCTCCGCATCGGTCATATATTTTTTTAACTTCTCCGGATCGTTCGGAACATCCGCGGCGGCGATGATTTTGTGAGGCGGGAGGGATTCTCCCAAGGCTTTTATCCCGTCGGAAACGGCTTTTTTGAGATTTTCGGACGCGGTTTTGGGGTCGATGTTCGTGTCGTAGCGGAGTACGTTACCTATACAGACCGTCTTTAAGTCCTTGCAGCAATAGACGGGGCAAACGGGCGGCGGTGTGATATCGTAATAGGTCGCCGCAAGCGAAAAAATCTTGAACGCTCCGTCGTTTAAGACCCCGACATACGGATTTTCGTCGTCCGTAAAAATCGAATCTGGAAAGATGAGGATATCCAAACCCTCCTTTAGGGTTTCAAAGGTTTTGTCATATGTTGTACGGATACGGAGATCACGGTAGACGGGGATAGTCCCCGTAGCTTTTAATGCCGACGCTAAAGGCGGCGCGATAAGGCTCGCGAGTATCCGCACAAAAAACCGCTCGACTCCGTTTGCGTTCGGTATGAACGCACGCATCATGTGGCGCGGCGAGGTTTTGACAAAAACAAGGTTTGCGTTGCTCCATGCGCGGAAAGGTCGCCGACGCGCAAAAAGCATTGCGACGGGTCCGAACATTCTCGCGTGATTCGCCATAAAAATTACGGGTTCGTCGGGGAGCGGTTCGGATAGTATCAGCTTCGGCTTTAAAAAGGGCCGTAAGAAAAATCGCGCCGTGTGAAACAACGGGTAATGTTTTTTGACCGTTGCATAGGGTTTTGTAGGTGAATAATATTTTTTCATAGGTAGATACCGCCTCGTTTAAACAATAACATTATTGTGTGCGCGTATCCAAAGGATATTCTTATTTGATATAGTATACCACAAAATTTATTGTAGGACAAGACCTTTTGAGAAATCCGATAAAAAAAATAAAAAAAAATTTTTAAAAACATGGCGTAAAACGGTTGACAAGGCAAAGCGATATGAATATAATGTTAGTAGCATATAAATCATCTCGATATTATATGTTTTAAAAACCACATAAAATTTTGTTGTCCGTACGTCGGGCAACAAAAAAAATAGCAATAAAGCATACAATGTTGATATGTATAATACATTATATAATAGGGTGTAAGGCATGAGTAAATTATTCGGTAAGAAAAAAACAACCGCCCCGACGACAAGCGAACAAACGGCTTCGACGGGAAAGGTTTTGAATAAAAAATTTTGGATCACGTTTTGGTCGGCTTTTGCGGGCGCAATCATATTGCTCGCCGTACTTGCTTTGACGGTAGGCGGCGGGTTTGTACAGACCCTTTTGGGGCTTGCGGTATTTGCGGCTTTACTTTCGCTCATCTACTTTTTGGGGAGATTGGGCGCGGCGGGTGTCGGCTTTACGCTCTTTAAAAAGACCTTTAAACTCAAATTCGGTTTGAGCGCAAAGGTCGCTATCGCGCTTATACTCGGTTTGGGGTACGGAGTACTCCTTCAAGTGTTTTTCGGTTCGGAGGCAAAAGCTGGCGCGGGACCGTCTATCACGGAATGGATAAACGTAGTCGGATCGGGGTTTGTCAAGCTTCTCCAACTTATCATAGTTCCGCTCGTCGCAGTATCCATTATAAACGCTATCGGAAAGCTCGGAAATTCTAAAGAGGGTTCTAAAAAAGCGGGTAAGATCATCGCGTTTTTGCTTGTTACGACAGCGGTCTCCGCAATCATTACGATTTTTATCGTCGAATTTTTTACCTTGTTCGGCTTCGGCGCGGACAGCTTGATAAAAGCTTCTCCGTCCGCAAAGATTCCCGACAGCGTACCCGACACGCTATTAAACTTGATTCCGAACAACCTTTTTGCGGGACTTTCGTCCACGGCGGTTTTGCCCGTAGTATTTATTGCGGCGGTGATCGGTTTTGCGTATCTCGCTATCAGAAAGGAGAGTCCGCTCATTGCGGCGAAATTCGGCGGGTTTTTGGAAACCGTCTATGAGTTTGTTTTAAAGGTCGTTGAATTTGTCATCGACTTGACGCCTTACGGAGTCATCGGTATCATCGCGGTAAAAGCCGCGGCGGGTAGTTATGAGGTGATAGCACAGCTCGGTTATATAGTCGGAGTGTCGTTTATAGCTCTTGCGGTCGTTTTTCTTTTGCATCTGTTGATTGCGGGGATTGCGGGCGTTTCGCCGATAAAATATCTCAAAAAAGCCGCGCCCGCGCTCCTCTTTGCGTTTTCCTCACGTTCGAGCGCGGCGACCTTGCCGCTCACGATAAATGCGCAAAGACGTTTGGGCGTCAGCGAAGCAAATTCAAATCTTGCGGGGACGCTCGGTACATGTATCGGTCAAAACGGCTGTGCGGGAGTCTTTCCCGTACTCCTTGCGCTCCTTGTGGGGCTTAGTCAAGGTTGGAATGTCTGGTCGATTTATTTTCTCGTACCGCTCGTCCTCTATGCGGTCGTCGCGTCGATAGGGACGGCGGGAGTCGGCGGGGGCGCAACCAATGTTTCGCTTTTGCTTCTTTCGCTCCTCGGACTTCCCGTCGAATTAGTCGCGATCCTCATATCGGTAGATTTTATCATCGATATGGGCAGAACCCTCGTAAACGTCAGCGACAGTATTCTCGCCGGCTATATCGTCGGAAAATGGGAAAAGGATATCAATAAAGACCTTTTAGACGACAAGATTTCCTTAGAGGAAGTCTTAAAGAGAGACGTTGAGATAAATACCGTTATTACCGCCGGAGACAAGATATAAAAGTTGAAAGTTGAGAGTTGAGAGTTGAAAGTTGAAAGTTGAAAATTGCGGATTTTTTTAATGCAGAATGCAAAATGCAGAATTGCGGATAAAAATTAAGCATCTCTTGTAGTGGACGATGACCGCATCGTCCCGCACCGCATAAAACAGTCGGTGTCATTCTGAGCGAATGCGAAGAATCTAAAATGATTTCTCCGAATCACATCTATTACATCCGCAATTTTGCATTCTGCATTTTGCATTCTGCATTAAAGAACGTCGGCTGTATAAAAACCGCAATATAAAGATTGATCATAATTAGGAGGCATAGATATATGAAAAACCAAAAAGCATTATTCTACACAACGGCAAAGGGGATATGTTGTCGCTGTCGAATGTAACTTTCATGCAGAATGAAAAATGCAGAATGCAAAATTGATGAACAAACAACCCCCCCCGTTGTCATTCTGAGCTTGCGAAGAATCCAAAACGTTAGCCGTACGACAACCAAAAAACCAAATATAAGCCAAACAAAAAATAAGGTATAGAACCCAAAAAAACAATTCAAAATTTAAGGAGAAACATAACAATGAAAAATTTTTTTAAATTCAAATATATATTTTCGATAACGACGGTTTTACTCGTATTAGTATTCGCGTTATCGGCTTGTATCCCAAAACCGACGACGCCGACGACGCCGCCCGATCCCGGTGATCCCGATCCCGTACCGACTAAGGTCACGGCGACCGACCCTTACGACTATTACGACGCGACGTTCGGAGTCGGTAAAAACAGCGTCTTTCAAACCCTCGTTTACAACGACTTGATTACGCTTTTATCCGACAATACGAGCGACGTTACTCGTCCCGCGACAAGCTCATATCTCCCGAACGGCGATTATGTCATTCTGTTCGGCGGTGCATGGGACGCGGATACGAAAGCCGTGATAAAAACTATCAACGATGAGGCTAAGGCAAAAGGAATCAAAAAGATATATTTCTTTGACCCGATTCTTGACGGAAATCTTTCCGAAGATATCATCAAAGATTTGGTCGGAACAGACGGCAAAATCGGCGAGAACGCTGTGAATGCCGCGAATATAGGTAAAATAGGCTATACTCTCGGCGGTAAAGATTTTGTGTATGACGATTTTAATATTAAGGATTATAAGACCAGCAGTACCTCTTTGCTTACGCGTATCAACCGTGCATTTACAAGCGAAGAAAAGCTCACGGTAGATAATAACACCTCCGTTGTAACTCCGCTCCTTATTAGTGTACACAGAGAGAGCAAAGCAACAGACGGAGTAATCAAAGACCAAGACAAAGTGACCTTGTTGACCTCAAGAGTGGAATCTCCGCTTATCGGAAACGAGAGCGGAACACTCTCCGCATCGGATCTAAACACTTATAAAGCAAACGTTGACAATCTTTTGGACGGAGTTGTCGGAAAGGAAGCTATCTATGATCCGTTTCTCACGATTTCCAGCCCGACGGTGCATAGCGGCAAGAACAATACGCACTTAACCGCAAACAATTATTTTCAAACTATAAGCTATGTCGAATTGATCGCGCTTTTACAAGCGGACGGCGAGAGATTTATTTTCTTTGGGGGTACATGGTGCCCGAATACCGCGGCTATCTATGCGGGAATCCAAGAGGGCGCGGCTGAGGCAGGTTATACGGGACCTATTTATCTCTATGACCCTATTTTAACGGCATCGGATGGTTATCCGAATACGAGAGCTGCCGAAACTGCAGCAACGGGTACGGGAGTCGGAACACATTCGCTCTTGTACGCAAACCTTCTCGAACACTATTTCACGACTTTCACAAGCCGTTGGAACAATACGAACAGCAAGGAAATCGGTTCGCGTAAAGCTTTTGGATTGACAAACGACAACTCAAATCTCACAATCTCAATCAACGGAAAAAACTACACGAGAATGTGCGTACCGAATTTAATCCTCTATAACAATGCAGTCGAAGGCGGTATCGTCGAATCCTTTGAAGCGGAATTGACATGGAACACGGGCGGATCGGGTAAAGTAGGCGGCACGGGTAACGTCAATAGCAGCGGTGTTGAACAAGAACCGACCTTCGCATATCTGTATTTCCAAACGGTTGTTAGGGACATTTTCGCCAAAGTAGGTCTTAGAGATGCTTTCGCACAATTGGGTTACACCCTTGAGAGCGACATAACGAATATCGACCACACGGTCATCACTATCACAAAAGGCGACGTGGAATACACTATCGTAACGTATTATTTAGATACAAGATACGAAGACGCGATTTCCGCACTCGGAGCCTTAGAAGAACCTATAACCGTCACAAGATTGAACTCTCTTTCATTCGCTTACGGCGCGTCCGCAGAGGTCTTACAGATCCTCGCGGCGATAAAGGACGGAACGATCTACACCACGGGAATTATACTCGGTTAATTGTTTATTTAATGCAGAATGCAAAATGCAGAATAGCGGTTATTATTGTAGGGGACGATGCCTTCATCGTCCCGTAAAAAGTAAGAACCCAAAAACAATAAATTGTGTAAATTGTGAAATAAAAGGCAAGTGTCATTCTGAGCTTGCGAAGAATCCAAAGCGTCAACGACACAGAGCTATTCGCTTTTACGGGACGATGAGGGCATCGTCCCCTACAGAATGACACCTACTTTTACACAATACACAACACAAACTAACAACGTATTCCAAAAAACATACAATCCAAACAGCAACATAAAAAAATCAATTAGGAATCAACTTTTATGAAAAAATCATTCAAAGCAGTTTTATCGGTCGTCACCTTGCTCCTCGTTACGGTTTTTGCTTTAGCGTCGTGCAACTTTGATCCGATACTTCGTAAATCGGGCGGTACGGAAACCGCAACCGAATCGACGACGACGCTTGCAAAGCTAACAAAGGCAAAGCCGTACGACTATTACGACGCAACGTTCGGTGTCGGTGAAAATAACGTGTTTCAAACCCTTGTTTACAACGATTTGATTACGCTTTTGTCCGACAACCCGCTCGACGTTTCGCGTCCCGATACGAGCGTTAATCTCCCTAACGGCGACTATATAATTTTCTTCGGCGGGGCGTGGGATACAAATACCCGTGCCGTAATAAAAACCGTGAACGAAGAAGCAAAATTAAACGGAATAAAAAAGGTCTATTTCTTTGACCCGTATCTCGACGGAAATCTCTCGAAGGACATTATAAAGGATTTAGTCGGGACAAGCGGAGTGATAGGGATAAAAGACCATGGTGCCGACCCGAAAAATATCGGCAAGGTCGGTTATATATCGGACTACGACAATTTTCTTTACAACGATTTTAATATAAAAGATTATCTCTATGACGGAACGTCCCTCCTTGCGCGTATCAACCGCGCATTTACGGACGATGAACCGCTTACGGCAGATAACGATACGACCGTCGTGACTCCGCTCCTCGTGAGCGTTCACAGAGAAAGCACGGAGGCTACGAGCGTATCAGAAATCACCGCAAGAGCCGCCTCTCCGTTTATCGGAAAGGCGGTCGGCGCGACGCTTTCGGCGAGTGAGCTTGACGAGTATCGCGGAGGTATAAACACGCTTTTTAAGAGCGTTTCGGACAAGGAAATAATCTACGATCCGTTTCTCACGATTTCAAGTCCGACGGTTCACGAGGGCGCAAACAACACGCACTTGACGACAAACTCCTATTTCCAAACCGTGAGTTATGCGGAGCTTATCGCGCTCCTAAATGCGGACGGCGAACGGTTCATATTTTTCGGAGGGACGTGGTGTCCGAATACGGCGGCAATATATAACGGAATCCAAGACGCGGCAAAGCGCGCCGGCTACGGCGGTCCTATTTATCTCTACGACCCTATACTGACCGCATCGCACGGTTATCCGAATACGAGAGCCGCGGAAACCTTAGCCACGGCGGCGCAAAGCGGAACTCATTCGCTCCTATACGCAAATCTTCTCGAAAACTATTTTACGACGTTCACAAGCCGTTGGAACAACACGGAGAGCAAGGAAAGCGGTTTGCGCAAGGCTTTCGGGCTTACGACGGACAATTCGAGACTGACGATAGAGATCAACGGAAAAAGCTACACGAGAATGTGCGTCCCGAACTTAATTCTCTACAACAATGCGATAGAGGGCGGTATCGTCGAATCCTTTGAAGCGGAATTGACGTGGAACACTACTGATACTGCATCGGGTGATTTGACGGGCGGTACGGGCAACGTGGACTCTGACGGCGAGTCCGTGAGCGCGACTTATGCGTACACCTATCTCAAAAACGCTTTGGACGATATTTTTGCAAAGACGGGTTTGGTCGAAGCGTACCTCGCGACGGGCTATACCGTAAAAAGCGATATCACCAATATCGGCAGAACCGTAATAACCGCTCAAAAAAGCGGACGAAAAATTACGATTGTAACATACTATATACGCGATAGATATATAAATTCGTCCGACGCGCTCGAACTCGTAGGTTTTACCGTCGTGAAACAAAACGCGTTGACCTTCTATTACGGGAGCGCGGGCAGAACCGAACCGCTTGCACTCTTGCGCGCCGTGCG
>JAITOQ010000008.1 GCA_031289865.1 Clostridiales bacterium | reverse complement strand
GGGTGGCGGGCTTAGCCCGACGGGGTGGTTAAACGTCGGTAGGCGACTGTTGAGGCTGCATAAAATCACCCTTAGGTGGACGTGCGCGGAGCGACGGGGTGGTTAAACGTCGGTAGGCGACTGTTGAGGCGGCATAAAATCACCCTTAGGTGGAAGTGCGCGGAGCGACGGGGTGGTTAAACGTCGGTAGGCGACGACAACAATTGATATAGATCCCTATTTTAGGGTAGATATATATAATACAAAAAGCAACTTGTTTAGCAACTTGTCTATCACAAAAAAGCCACGAAAAAACAAAAAAAGTCAACTTGTCTATCACAAAAAAGCCACGAAAAAACAAACAAAAAGTCAACTTGTCTATCACAAAAAAGCCACGAAAAAATAAAAGAAAAGCATTTTTTTCATAAGGAGAGTAGGGTATGAAGAAATCACAACAACAAACAAAGTTACGGTTAGGGCTAAAGGTATTTGTATTTGCCTTGATTTTTGCGATCGGGTTTAGTGCGGTTGCGGGGCTGGGGATCGGTCGCTTTTTGGGCGGCGGGTCGGTTTCCGCGGTCGATTTTGAAGAGAGCGAGAGCGGAGTTACAAGTGCGGCGGCGTTGACGAACTGGGACGCTACGACAAACCCGAATGCTTATTACGGCTATGGCGGACTTGCAAATTATACGATAGCCTTAGCGCCTGACAACTACTCTTTGGCGATTGCGCCCGACGGGAACGGTTCAACGACCTATAAAAGGGTTGCGGCTCTTAACGACGGCTCGGGTCTGAACGCTGAGAGCGGTAACGATACCTTTCTTTCACGCGGCGGCAGCGGTAGCGGTAACGAAATCAACGCGTGTGCAGAGGTCAACGGTTCGGCATACGGGTTAGCGAACAGCGGAGGCATTGGTAGTTTTATTGTGACAAATGTAAATAGATGCACTATAATTGTCGATTTGGGTACGCCGAGATGGGTTATAGGACTTCTACATTACGGACGAACGGGTAGCAGCGCAAACGGTCGTATAAGCACATACGACATATATACAAGTTTACAAGAGGGAGAGGGAACGGGAGTATATGCCGATATTAATTGGAGTAATTTAAATAATTTATATACGAGCGGGACTAATCCGACTGCATTGAATAATTACTTTACATTGATTGGTTCTTCAAGTGCCGGTCATGCTAATTTCCCTAACTTTGATACAACTGTAAACGCAACCGGAAAAACGGATAAGGTCATATTTCCTACGGCGCGCAAAGTGCGTTATGTGGCACTTCGGGTTAAGTCAACAACGGGTACGAATAGTCAATACTTAGCTTGCGCAGAGCTTCAGATTCTCGGTGCGTCGGAAACCACAACGGAAGCTACCGGAGTGGCGACGAGTAGCGGCAACGGTACTCAATTTAGCGCAAAAGGTAGTGTGGATTTTTCAACGATCACCGATATAGACGTATCTTCTGCAAAATACTACACTCATCAAACGGCTTCAGACCCTCCGTCATCTAATACGGAAGTCTATTCGGTACATAAGCTTACAAACAACACGCAGACGATGGAGTCATACTCTGGTTATAGTATAAACTTCACCGGAGCTGTAAAGGATGCCCTTGTTGCGGGACGGATAACGTCCGTGTCGGTGAACATCAGATATTCGGCGTATACGGTTATAGGAGGTGCGACTAGTTGGCTTTATTGGTCGGCATTATGGAATTCGACTACGCCGGGGCTTGCATCGACAAATCCAAACGCAACAGACATAGATGCTACTTCTCCACTTGTTCGACAACGCTCTTCTAACACCGGAGCAAGCGGGACAAGACCTAATTATGGGATGGATTCTACAACGTTAAAGGAGATGTGGGTAACGATTCCGGGTGCGACTCTTGCGGCAAACCCTAATCTTTATTTCTTGATTAGCGCGCAGGTTTATAGAAACTCTACGACTTCTAGTAACAGATACGCCAACACATGGATTGACGGCGTATCGGTCGCTTACACCTATGCAAAAGCCGACGAGATAAGGGTCGGGAGCAGACACGACTATGGCGGTGTGGGGTATAGTGCGTCCGGTAAAGTGACGGGTACGGGAATCGCGGGGAATCTTGCTACGTCAGCGGGTTATGTCACGGCAGCGGCTGCGGTGAATTTTCCTACGGCAACCGATATGAAAGCAACTTATACCTATACGGCTACGTCGGACAACGGCTCGTATTTTCAAATGTATTGGTCTGACCAATATACCAAGAATACTCAAACGATCACTGTCGGGCGATGGCAATTTGCCACTCCTTCCGCAAGGACTAGCGATCAGCCGGGCGGTAGCGGAGTGTTTGTATTGATCGACGCTATATTTGCGCCTTTCGCTCCCGCGCAAGGGGGTACAAGCTTTACCTATAACGGGTCGCCTCAAAGTCCTACGGTCGCGGAAACGATTACCATGTTGGCGTTGGTAGGTCATGAGAGTCGAGGTGATACATACGGCGCTATAGATTCGAAAACGTGGTCGGGGGCGAATAGCGCGGGAACGGCGTATTCTTCTACAAGCTCCGCGCCGACGGACGCCGGCTCATATACCTTGACGGTACAGAGCAAGGCGAGCGGGTCGGGAGAATATAACGGCTCGTATGTAATCAATTTTACTATCGCAAAAGCTAATCCGGTAACGCGACGGGTCAACCCCGGTTTTGGGACGTCGCTCAACAACAACGAATATTATTATATGTACGGGGTCAATGACACCGTGGCTTCGGGGAGCGGGGGTTCGATTGCGGGAAAAATCAATTGGACGACGGTCGCGCAAGCGAGTATCGACGGCGGGTCTACAAATTGGATAAAGAAAGACGGAGCGTACTATCACGTCGCGACCTTTGACCCGCTCGCGGGACAAACCAGCTGGACGGGCGGGAGTACATGGGTCTATTATACGGTGACCTATAGCCCTTATAATACGATAGGCGACGGCTTCAACGGGACGGTCAATTGGACGATCAATTACAATCCGATAACTTTCTCCGTGGCGGTTGCGGTCGATAAGGTCTATGTTTCGGCTGCGGGAGCGGCTACCGACGTCGCCGGTCTCGGAACCCTCGACAGCCGCGAGTCCTATACTTACGGGACGTTATATTCGGCAATCGCAAGCGGATATCAGACAAAGCTCACGTCCGCGTTTGCGACAGCGGTTACAAACGACACGCCGACACCTAAGATCGCGCTAAGCGCGGAACAAGCTGCGTTTTTGGCTTGGTATGCGGGCGACAAGCTCTCGCTTGTGGACAACGCCGCCGTATCGGGCGACCCTTACTACGGGGTAAAAGCGGGCGGGGCGTTTTATAGTGTGACGTTTGCGGAATCTACAAATCTAAAGGTCACGCTTAACGCATCAAAATATATCGAATTTAAGATAAACCCGAAAACCCTCACCGGCGTAACGGTGAACGGGCAAAGCAAGACCTACGACGGGTCGGCGACGGCAAGCTATACCGCGAACTATACTCTCACTTTTACGGGGATAGTCAGCGGCGACAGCCTCACTTACAACACCGACTTTACGGTGACAAGCGCGACATACTCCGGAGTAAATGCGGGGACGGGTTATACTATTTCGGTATCGGGAATCGCGCTCACGTCAACGCAAAATGCAAACAACTATGTACTTGACACCGCGGCACAAAGCGGAACGAGCGGGAGCGTCAATATCAATAAGGTAGATTTGACGGTAGCGTTTAAAACCTCCGCTTCCGTGACAAAGACTTACGACGGCGGGGTGACGGTCAAGATCGGCGTTAACGTTGTGACGGCAAGCGATATTTGGGGCTTGTTGGAGCTGACCGCGGGAGGATTTGTAAATAATTCGGGCGTGTTGGTACACAGTTGGGCGGACGTCTTTGGTTACGGTTCGTTTGTGTATGACAATGAAAACGTATCGGCATACAGCAAAGCGACGCTCACTCTGACCTCTATCAACTCAAACTACAATATAAACGGCGGGGGCGGGCTTACATTCGATCTACCGAAGAGCGCGACAAAAGCGACGATCAGTCCGATAAATATCACGATAGATAGGGTTTTGGCTCCGACGATACAAAAGGAATATGACAAGGGGACGGCGGTCAAGGTCGGAACGACGGCGGTCGACGGAAGCAATATCGTTTGGGGAGATTATTTGAGCGTTACGAGCGGAGATTTCCTCGCGGGACAAGGCTTCGGAACGATCTTAAGCTTCGGCGGTTTTGTATACGATAAAGTGAATGTTTCGGGCGTGAACGGCGCAACCAAAGCAACCCTCTCAACGTCGGCTACAAATACAAATCAAAACTACAACGTAATAAACACGAACGGCGGCTATACCTTTGAATGGGCGGTGAGCAGTACCGTCAAAATCAATCCGTATATCCTAACCGAAGCATTAAAGCCTATATCGGTGATAATCGGCGCGACAAAGCCGACGGCGGCAACGGCATACGGGATAGACGGCGATGAGGTCGCGGGGAGCATAGCTTGGACGGGAACGATAATTGAGAGTACGCTATATCTCGAAATATCCGACGGGGGAACGTATTATGTCCTATTTACGTCGTCGGACAGCAACTATACGGTAAGCGATAGCGGTACCTATGCCAACAGATTATCATTAACGCTCACGGTTGGCAGAAAGGAAATCACTATTACGCAAATCGCGGACGTGGTAAAGGCATACGATACGGGAACGGGAACACCGCTCAACCTCGGCACAATGGGAACCTATCTTGAGGTAGAATTTGCGGGTAATGACGGCTTTATCACACTGTTTTCAGTGTCCACGGCAGCGGCGTATGTCAACGCGAACGCGGGAAATCCTAACGTGACGATTACGTTGAGATTTTTAAAAGCCGCAAGCTATATACTTACGGTAGACGGAACCGTGTACGATAGCGGCATGCCTTACATTACTTTGACATTGGCGGGAGAAATCACACCGCTATTTGTGACAAGCCTACAAGCGGCGACGGCGGCGGCATTGGACGATATCGATTCGTTTGCCGTGACGGCGAACGGGTCATACGGTCAAACGATAACGGGTACCGTCAATCTAAAAGCGGCTATACCCGTCGTCGGAAGAGATATCTTTGCAGTATCGGACGGAGGAAACTACACGGTAACGTTTACGCCGTCGTCGGATACAAACTATAAAGTGACGGTCGATCTATCGCTGGACCTCATGGTGACAAAGGCAAAGGCGGGTGCGGTTGAGATAAGCGGCAGTGATCTGACGGCTTTGACACTCAAGGTGTACGATGCGACAAGCTATGTCGTAAACAGCGGATACGACGCGGATTGGCTACCGGTTATGGTGACGACGGCTTCGTCGGGTATCGATCTCGATACTTACTTTACTTGGACGCTCTCCGGTACGGGGACGTTGACGGCGAGTACCGTCAAGCTCGTGAGCGCGGTCTACGACAACAAAAACGTCGGAAAGAATAAAACCGTTACTTTCACCTTTGAACTCTTGGACACGGGCAATTGGGAATGGGCGAACGGCTTTAACGGTACGCTCACCGTGAATAACGTCGGTGAGATTACCGCGGCGGCGTTTGACTTTGCCGCGTGGGGTATCGAAACCGTGAAAGAGAGCGGCTATCTGGGACTGACGGCGGCGGAGCTCTCCGCGGCGGTCGGGACGGGTTTTGAAAACGCAATCGGCGCGATTATCGCGGGTAAGACTTACGGCTCGTATTCGGGCGCACCGGCGGCGGGAGTATGGGAGGAGCTTCTTTTAGGCTTTACCTTGGCGTCAAACGCGGGAGATTCCGATAAATCGTCGGACGCGAACGGTTACTTGAACGCGGGCGACTACGACGTAACGCCGACGGTCGCGGGCGGGAATATCACCGCAACGGTCTACGGACAAATCACCGTGACGCCGCTCGAATACGCCGCGGGCAACACGGACTTTTATATAACCGTAAACTCGACGACTTATACCTCGGCGACACAATTCGCTTCGGTAGTGATCAGCTATAAGGGTATACTCTTGCATTTGGGCGACCTCACCGCGTACCTCTCATACTATTTGAGCGCGGCGACGGCAGACCCGATCAACGCGGGAACCTATACCGTCAATATCGATATCTCAAAAGGCACAATCCGCAATCTGTTTACGGGCGGAGAGGTCTATATCACGGATTATATAATCAATAAAGCAAAAGCTACGCTCACGGCGAATTCCGAAACACAAACCTATACGGGGACGGCGTTTGCGATACCGAATTGCACAGTACAAGCGATCGGAGGAACGGCGGCGACGACAATTAAGACGATCTCGTACGACGGCGCGACGGTATCGGAAATCTTGAGAGCGGGCGTGTATACGGTGACGTATTCGTTAGACGAAGCGTCTTTGGACGGGAATTATTACGCCGACGACATAACCGTCACCGTGACGGTCAAAAAAGCGGTAGTGACATTCACAGTAACCCGCGAAAAATCAAAGTTGATTATAGAGGGATCGGATTATCCGTCGCTTGCGTATGTGTTTAATATCGGCGAGGGCGAAATCGACGGAACCGAAACCAAAGTCAGCGATTACAAAACCTACAACGTCAGCTTTAGATTTACGAACGACGAGGATGCGAATAACTACGAAGCCGCCGACGTCGAGTCAAAGTATCTCACCTCGATATTCGTGCCGATAGGCGCGGGCACGGGCGCGGCAGCCGCCACGGGCGGGCTTTTATGGCTCATACTCGCTCTCGTGAAAAAGAGGAAAATCGCCGAAGCTCTCCGCGGAAAAGCACGGGCAACTCAACTCAATAACTATGCGGCAAAGGTCGAAAACGTCAGACAAACCTATGAACAAGACGTCAGCCTAAAGGTCGGCTCAAATTACGGAAATCAGACCGAAATCAAACGCGTCGTCAAAAAAGGCAGAAAGCCGGATTCGCGCAGTCAGCTCGATATCGATCTCGTGAACGGATTGAAAAAACCGGAGGTCTTGTCAAAACAAGCGGTAAAGAAAATAGAACCTATCGTGGAAATCAAAAAGGATGTAACAAGACCGGCACGGAAGTGGTAAAATGAAAAAAGCCGTCCCCATTGGGGGCGGCTTTTTTAAAAGTTGAAAGTTGAAAGTGGAAAGTTGAAAAGTGAGGATAAAAAGAGGTGGGTGTCACCGTCGGCGGCGCCGACTATCGACGTTTAACCACCCCGTCGGCGTTCGCCGCCACCCCTCCCCATAGGGGAATTTTATGCCGCCTCGACATTCCTCAAAAATAAAATCGGTGAACGGGCGACTAAAGCCAATAATTACACTCATATCGGTTGCGATGACGGATGCAACGTCACGTTGCAAAAAAAATATAATTTTTTTTCAAAACGGTATTGACAGAACGGGCAGTTAGTTGTATAATAATATGGGATAAATTTAGGAGAGTTTTTTATGTGCAAAAAGAAAAAAGAAGAAAAGATGACAATTAAAAAGTGGAGCGCGATTATCGGGTTTGTTTTTTCGATGATTGCGTCGGCGGCGGCGATCGTACCTCAGTTTTTGCCGTCACTGCCCGAAATACTCAACGGCGGGACGCCCGTCGCTCATTTTATCGAATACCTTAAAAACTTTGATTGGTCAAGACTTGTCGCGCTGCTCGACGATACCGCGTTTGTACTCGGCGTCATAGTGTCGGTCGCCGCGGTCGTCGCCGCCGTCATCGGTATGGTGAACAAAAAACTCGCGGGTCGGAAAATCTTTGCCGTGATCGCGTTCGTTTGCTTTTTGGGCTACGGGATATATGAGGCCGCTACGGGCGGCGTTCCGCTCGGTACCTTTTTAAAGGAGATCGATTACGGCTACTATACCGTCCTCGGTTCTTCACTAATCTCCGCTACAGTCTCGTTTACGGGAAAGGTCAAAGGCGGGGTAGGGGCGGTCAAGACTAAAGGCGGGACGGCGAATGCCTCAAAAAAGGAAGCTAAAAACGCGGCAGTGAATGCCGTAACGGAAATAGCCGAAGCCGCAAAGTCAAAAGCCAAAGGAAAAGGCGGGAAATTGAGCGCAAAGGCTTGAAAAAATTAAGACAAGTCAAGGAAATTTTAGGAATTTTTAAATTTTTAGCGAATATATATTGAAATTTCTTTGAAAATAGTGTATACTATATTTACTACCCTATTGCGAATTGCAGTTTGCAATTCACTAAAATTTGAGGAATGGTGTCATGGGCAAGAAAATAAAAAATGCAGAGCCGAGCGTCTTGACCGATCCTTGCTCCCTATCCGAATGCGAGTCGTGTACAGATAAGTTTGAATGCGACTTTTACATACGGACTTACTGTGTGCCGCAAAACGACTACTATGCGTACGGTTACGGTCAACCCGACCCATACGCACAGCAGCAGCCGCCGCAGCAACAGCAAGAAGCACAGATCGGATATGAGCCGCAACAGCAAGCCGTACAACAAGGACAAACCGTCGCCGCAGGCTACGGTTATGTGGAAAATTCGCCGATCCCGAACCCGGGAGGCAGCGTTCAGCTGTCGCCTATCGTGATCCCCGTCTCGTTCGTGCCGTATACTACCCAAAATCAACCGCTATATCAAGTCGAAACCGTTATGCCCGAAAAAGGCTATATCAAACACCGCGGCGTCGCGCTCTTTATGCTCGCGCTCTCCGTCGCCTTGATAATCATCATTTTGGCGTTTCCCGTCATATCGGGATACAGCGGACTCGAGATCATCTCCGCGCTCTTTAAAGGTCAAAGCGCACAGCTTGGGGAAAATACGGGCTTTGAATTCTATTTTAGATTCCAAATACCGCAAGTCATCATGGTCGGCTCACACCTCGCGGCGGTTACGGTTATATTGATACTTTTGGTTCTCGCTTATAACGTCGTCAAATATATCGTCAAATCCATAACGGGAAAGGTCAAACGCAGACCGTATAAGGCAAATGTTTTGCTGCTCGTACTTGCGTTGGTACTATTAGCGGCGATTATACTCATGAATATCACGACGACACGCGGGGCGTTCGATTCGATAATTTTGTCGCTGCAAAACAGCGAGGAGCTTTTGTTCCGCATGAGCTTCGGAATGTATGTCCTCTTTGGAATATCGGTCGCGCTCATTCTTGCAAACGCGTTTATCGTTACCGAAAAATATCTGCCCGTAGAGGGCGCGCTCCCCGAAGAAAAATAAAAGTCGTTTAAACGAGTTTTTATCGGGCACGAACGCTAAGTTTACAAAGGAAATTTAAGAAGGAGGTGCAAAAATTATGGCACGCAAATCACATATCCCAAAGCCCGTCAGGAGAATAGTCTACGGACAAGCTCCCGTCAGTCAGCCGATGCCTATCGAAAGGCCGTCGGATATCATTCAGCTCACACCGATAGTTCAGCCGATATCGCTCGTACCGTACGGTACGATGAATCAGCCGCTCTATCAATATACGACCGAGGACGATCGGTATTAAAATCGTTTTTTGTAAGGAAAAAACCCGTTTGCGCGGGTTTTTTTTATGGAAAGATTAAAAAAATAAAAAAAGGTCACAATTGATTGTAAGCTATGGAAAAAACAACAGTAAAAAATCTATTTCTTAATCCCTCTCAAAAAACCGTTCAAGTTTCGGGGTGGATTCGTTCGATACGAACCTCAAAGAGCTTCGGATTTATCGAGCTGAACGACGGGTCGTGTTTTAGGACGGTTCAAATCGTGTTTGATAGGGAAAAGGTCGGAAATTTTGATGAGGTCGAGAGGCAGTTGACGGGCGCGTCGCTTACCGTGGAGGGGAGCGTCGTATTGACCCCCGAAAACAAACAGCCGTTCGAGCTTCACGCCGATACGGTCATAGTCGAGGGCGAAGCCGCGCCCGATTATCCGATACAAAAAAAACGGCATTCCTTTGAATTTTTGCGCGAAAAAGCGTACCTCCGTCCGAGAACGAATACCTTTCATGCGGTGTTTAGGATTCGGAGCGAGGCGGCTTTTGCCATTCATGACTTTTTTCACGAACGGGGATTTGTCTATGTTCACACCCCGATAATTACCTCAAGTGATTGTGAGGGGGCGGGGGCGATGTTTCGCGTCACGACCCTCGACCCGGACAAACCGCATAGAACGGAGGACGGGAGGACGGATTTTTCGGAGGATTTTTTCGGCAAGCCCGCAAGCCTTACAGTCAGCGGTCAGCTAAATGCGGAAACCTATGCGATGGCGTTCTCTAAGGTCTACACCTTTGGTCCGACCTTCCGCGCAGAGCTGTCAAATACGGCGCGTCATGCCGCGGAATTTTGGATGATAGAGCCCGAAATCGCGTTTGCGGATATTGAGGACGATATGCGGCTTGCGGAAGATATGGTAAAGTCGGTGATTCGGCATGTAAGAGCGGCTTGCGGGGCGGAGCTTGCGTTTTTAAATGAATACGTCGATAGCGGCTTGCTTGCACGGCTTGAAAATATCGTAGGTAACGAATTTGTACGATTGAGCTATACAGAGGCGGTGGAGATTCTCAAGACGAGCGGAAAAAGTTTTGAATTTCCCGTGGAGTGGGGCGCGGATCTCCAATCCGAACACGAACGCTACCTCACCGAAGAGGTGTTTAAAAAGCCCGTGTTTTTGACCGATTATCCAAAGGAAATCAAGGCGTTTTATATGCGCTTGAACGACGACGGAAAAACCGTCGCCGCGGCGGACCTGTTGGTCGCGGGAATAGGAGAGTTGATCGGCGGGAGTCAGCGCGAGGAGCGCGTTAGCGTCCTCACAACGCGCATGAAGGAGCTAAACCTCGATAAGGAGAATTACGCATGGTACACCGATTTGAGGCGTTTCGGGGGCTGTAAACACGCGGGATTCGGGCTTGGGTTCGAGCGCATGGTTATGCTCCTCACGGGAATCGCGAATATCCGCGATGTGACGCCGTTTCCGAGAAACTATCGGAATTTGGAGTTTTAGGTTTTTTTGTTTTTTTTGAGAATAGGGGTGCGAGAGAAAATTTTTGAAAAAATTTTTTCTCGCGCTCTTTTCAAAAACTTTACCACTTTTATATGGGGGATACATGGGGGAGTGATTTACTCCGACTTATTAAAAAGGTAGCTGTTATTCTGAGCGTAGCGAAGAATCTCAAATGTCAGCTGTACAATCACAATAAAAAAATAGGTCGGAGTGTTTTTCAATCCGACCTATGTCTTTTTATTGATAAATTAAAGTGTCAGCGTTTTTGATTTGGGTTTTGGATTTGATTTTGGTCTTGTTCTTGTTGGGCTTCGGCGGCTCTTTTCTTTTTATCGGCGAGGAATTGTTTGCGTGCTTTTTGACGGGATTGTTGGGAGATTGCCATGAATATCCCGATTGCGCCAAAGACTAAGCCTATAGCGAGGTCAAGCAAAACAACCGACATGTCTAACAAATCAATTACGGCAATACTAAACGGTACTCCGACGCGGTAGCAATCTATTGCGATAAAGACTATTAGGGCTAAAACAATGTCGATAATGACGACAAATATCATTAACGGAATGTAACTCTTGTCGTCGGGTTTCTTTAGTACGCCTTGATAGCCCGCCACAAATAAGTAAGCCATGAGAAAAGCACCGATACCAGCATAAAAGCCGAGCAAGCCGATAATTACCCATACGACTAATCCGCCTAACGAACAGAAAAAACCGAGTAAAAAAGCCGGAAATTTCTTTCCCATTGATTAAGTTCTCCTTTTTGTTTTTAAATTTGGTTTTGTAACGAAAATATTATAACATATCACACGCGGATATACAAGGGGTTTTCAGAAGTTTTTTATTTTTAATGCAAAATGCCGAATGCAGAATGCAGAATTGCGGATAAAAAGAGATGTGATTCGGAGAAATCGTTTGAGATTCTTCGCTTTGCTCAGAATGACACATGCTTTTTTTATTCGGATACGGGACGATGAAGGCATCGTCCCCTACAATATAAAAAAGTCGGAGTAAGCACCCCGAATAAAAAAGTCGGAGTAAGCACCCCGACTTTTTTATTCTCTATAAATCATAAAACTATTTGAAAAGAGCGCGAGAAAAATTTTTCGTGAAAATTTTGTCTCGCATCTCTATTATCAAAAAATTAAAAGTTTAGCTAAACAGCGCCAACAGATTAAACTGTCCGAAGATAGCGACGCCGATGAGGGAGACGGTCGCCATAATTTTGATTAAGATATCGAGCGACGGTCCGACTGTATCCTTTAGCGGATCGCCTACGGTATCTCCGACGACGGCGGCGTCATGCTCTTTCGAGCCTTTGCCGACACCCTTTATAAAGCCTTGTTCGATAGCTTTTTTGGCGTTGTCCCATGCGCCGCCCGCGTTGGCGGTAAAGATTGCCATCATGATAGCGGTAATGGTTGCGCCGATGAGGATTCCTCCGACAAACTTTGCGCCGAGCAAAAACCCGCCGACCAAAGGAAGCGCGACCGCGATGAGGACGGGGAGTTTCATTTCCTTGATTGCGCCCGCCGCGGAAATCTTGATACATTGCTTGTAATCGGGCTTTTCGGTACCGTCCAAAATGCCCGGTTTTTCTCTAAACTGACGGCGAACCTCTTTGACCATGTGCTGCGCGCTCTTTGCGACCGCGTCGGTCAGAAGCCCCGAAAAGAAGAACGGCAGCGCGCCGCCGATAAACGCGCCCGCAAGGGTGAGTGCGTCGATGATATTTAATGTGGCTTCTGCGGATTCGCCCGCCTTGAGTTGGCTGTGGATAAACGATATCAACAGACTTAACGCGGCAAGCGCGCCGCTCCCGATAGCAAAGCCTTTTCCGATAGCCGCCGTGGTATTTCCGACGGAGTCGAGCTTGTCGGTGATTTCACGAACCTCGTGGTCAAGCTTGCTCATTTCGCTGATACCGCCCGCGTTATCCGCGATAGGTCCGTAGGTGTCGACGGAAACCGTCGCCGCGACGAAAGAGAGCATACCGACCGCCGCCATTGTGACTCCGTACACGCCCGCCGCCGCATACGATCCGATGACCGCAAGTCCTAAGACGATGACGGGAAAAAAACAGCTTTTCATCCCGAGCGCAAGCCCTCTTGTGATGGTGAGTGCGGTGCCTTCGGTGGTGATTTTAGCAAGGTTTTGTGTCGGCTTGTGATCCGCGCTGGTGTAGTATTCGGCAAGCATACCGATGACGATACCGCATACTATACCGATGACCGTACCCACCCAAGGCGAAAATTCGCCGAGATTAAAGCCGAGAGTTTCTATTTCTTTTCCCGTGAAGTCTTTAAAGAACGCCCACGAGAGGACGCAACCTCCTACGACGATGATTGCGGCGGACGACCAGAGCGCGATGTTTAATTCGCGGTGCGGCTTGTTGCTGGCTTTTTTAAAGATGACGTAGCCGATACCGAATATACACGCGATGACGCCCACGCCCGCAAAGGTGACGGGAAACAGCATAAGACGTTGGAGCAACTTGCCGCTAAACTCTCTATCGGTTGCAAGGGTGGTGATAAAGGTGTATGCGGAGAGGATGACGGCGGCGATGATTGCGCCGACATAGCTCTCTAAGAGGTCGCTCCCAAGCCCCGCGACGTCGCCTACGTTGTCGCCTACGTTGTCGGCGATAGTGGCGGGGTTGCGGGCGTCGTCTTCGGGAATGTGTTCTTCCGTCTTGCCGACGAGATCCGCACCCATGTCCGCGGCTTTGGTATAGATACCGCCGCCGATACGGTTAAAGAGCGCGACCATCGAGCAGCCGAGCGCATAGCAGGATACGACCATTGTAAACGGTATGTATTCGATTCCGATCAGGTTTTTTGTGAGCTTGATGTTTTCGACGTTTAATTGTCCCGCGCCTAAACCGAATACGAGGAAACAGATTAAAAGACCGAGGAGTGCAAAGCCGCCTACGCACAGTCCCATGACGCTGCCGCCGCGGAAAGCTACCTTGAGGGTCTTGCCGAGGGAGCGTGTTTCGCGTGCGGTATTGGCAACGCGGACGTTTGCGATAGTCGCGATCTTCATGCCGACAAAGCCCGCCGAACCCGAAAGAATGATACCGAGTGCAAACGCGATTGCGCTCCACGGGTCGAGAATGACACCGAGGACGACCGCGACTATTGCGGCGGTGATACCTATCACCTTGTACTCATGCGCGATAAACGCGCTCGCACCCTCGCTGATTGCGGAGGCGATTTCGTTCATGGCGTCGGTACCGCTTTTCAACTTTTTGACACGGAAAAAGTTGTAGAGCGCAAAGGCGAGCGAACCCGCGACCGCGACAGATACGAATACTATAAAATAAATTAAAACATTTGGCATAACTGACTCTTTACTCCCTTTTTAGGCGCAATTACACGCCCGATTTTTGATTCCGATATATTATAACATTTTTATAAGAAAAACTCAAATGTTTTGATGAGGAAAAAATTGTTGTTTTAGCCAAAGGGCTTGTCTAATCGGTGTCATTCTGAGCTTGCGAAGAATCTCAAACGGTTAGCCGTTCAATTGCATAGCGAAAATACATGGCATAAAAACGAGAACTCGACTTTTTAATATGGTAATGTAATATCGAAATCAAAGGAGGATTTTATGGGGATATTTGATGCCGCGGAAAATTATTTTGTTACGACAAAATGGGTGAAAAGAAAAGCACGATCGAAGTTAAATAGGGAGAGCTTTGTAAAGGAAGTACAAGACGATCCGATTACAAAAACGTGCTTATATTGTGTCGCCGTAAACGATTGTATTTTTGTCAACGACATTGAAAAAATGCCGAGGTTGTATGCAGACGAGAATTTAGGACCGGGACAGTTGCATAAAAATTGCAAGTGTAGATTACTGTCGGTAAATGAATTTTCGCCGGCAGATGTAATTCTGGATTTTCCGATGAAAAAAATAACGGAATATGCGTTTGTAGAAAAAGACAAAAAAATATTATTTGAAAAATACATGGGTTATACGCTTGCCGAAGCGCAGGAGTTGTATGATATAATAAAGGCGCAATCAATTGAAAACTATGGAAACGGAAATTATGTGATAGGTGAATTGAACAAATACGGTCAAAGAATCAGTATTCCGTGTACAATCAGAAGCAAAGGAAGAACTCCCGAGAAAGAATACTATTTTTATACCGGCTGGATGGTTTTTCCTAATGGGAAAATTAAAAACAATACACCGTTTGGAGGTTTTATCAAATGAAATATTTAGACAGAGTGAGAGTTCTCAACGATAACTACGTGAAAGAGGGCGTTAAAAAAGGCGACGAGGGGCATATTTTATTCGCTTGGATCGGTGATATACATAGAGAAGTATTCGTTTGTATCGCAGATCCCGTTACTTTCGCCGATGACGAGGGGCATGGTTTATTTGTTGGTGATTTGGAGGTCGTTTGGGTATCGGGCATAACCGACGACGATATTTTGGAGGAAATAAAATCCAAGGATTCACCGTGCAAAATCGTGGACGGCTTTATCGTTGACCTAAATGGAAAGAAATATAATAAAATTGCTTATGATTACAAATCATGACGGACTACTACGAATGACACCGACTTTTTGTCGGCTATTGTACGGCTAACCGTTTGAGATTCTTCACTTCGTTCAGAATGACATCTAAACACTTGCAAAAATCTCGCATAAGTAGTAAAATAATAAATAGTTATGGAGAAGATAAAACAAAAAGCCGTCGGGCTTTTCCTCTTTTTTGCATATTTGGTGAAGTGGCTGTTGTTGAGCGGCGTCACGGGGGCGGCGGTCGGCGCGATAGGCGCGGGCTTTATTTGGCTGTTAAACACCGCGAGCGGTTTTGCGGCGGGCTTTTCCTACTACTATTTGTTTTTGCCGATCGGTATGTTTTTGTCCGCGTTTGCCGTCAAGCATCTTGCGCCGGGTGCGGAGGGGCACGGGACGGAAAAAGCGATAGAGGCTATTCACAAAAGGGGCGGGAGAATCAAACTCGGCGTGGTTCCCGTCAAAATCATTGCGACGGTCATCACGATAGGGAGCGGCGGTTCGGCGGGAAAGGAAGGTCCGACGACGCAAATCGGCGCGGGGGCGGCAAGCTTTCTCGCGGGGCTTTTTCACCTCGACGAAAAGGACACAAAGCGGCTTGTCGTCGCGGGTATGGCGGCGGCTTTTGCGGCTATATTCGGTACGCCCGTCGCCGCGGCAATCTTTGCGATAGAAGTATTGATTGTAGGACGAATCGACCTTAAAAATATTTTTCCCGTTATGATTGCTTCGCTTGCGGGCTATTTTGTGTCATCGGCGTTCGGGATAGAAACGGAAAAAATGCCCGAAATTTTTCTCACGCTTGCGTGGAATAACGCGCTCCCGACCGTGGGAATCGCGCTTGGGGCGGGGATATTCTTCGGGTTGGTTTCTATGCTGACGATACTCGTCCTCGGCGGGACGCACAAAATTGCAAACAAAATCAAAATCTACAAGCCGTTAAAGGGCTTAATAGGCGGCGCGGCGATCGTACTCCTCGCGCTCGTGTTCGGGACGGACTATCTCGGCATGGGTATCGGCTACTTTACAAGGATTATCGGGGGCGACCCCGCACGCGGATACGACTTTCTCCTAAAGATTGTGTTTACCGCGATTACGCTCTCTTTCGGAGGGAGCGGCGGGATACTCACTCCGCTTATGTTTATCGGGATCACGTCGGGGAGCGCGTTTGCCGCGCTGTTTCATCTCGACCCCGTGGTTTTTTCCGCGCTCGGAATGCTCGCGGTACTAGCAAGCGCGACAAACACCCCTCTCGCATGTATCGTCATGGCTTTTGAGATGTTTTTGAATCCGTCGCTTGCGGTGCTTGCGGCCGTCGCTTGCTCCATCGCATATATCGTCACGGGGCACAGAAGCGTCTACCCGACGCAAATGATGAAGGAATCCAAAATCACGGGCGTTTGGCTCGAATCCGAAACCGCGGAACACCCGTCGGAACGGTTTATCTACAGCAGATGGTTAGAGAAGCTGAGGGAGTGGGGGAAGAAGAAAAAGTGAAAGTTGAAAGTTGAAAGTTGAAAATTGCGGAAGAAATAAAAAAATTAAAAAAATAGCATAATTCCCCTTGACTTTTCGCATATTATGTATTACAATGTATTACGCAAGGAGGTGAGAGAGTATGTCTATTTCATTAAGAATAAGTGATGACGAGTACAATGTAATACGGGGTTATGCGGAATTACACGGAGTCACAATTTCCGAGGTCGTACGTCTTGCCGTAATGGAAAAGATTGAAGACGAATTTGATATCAAGCTTTACGAAAAAGCCGCAAAAGAACATGCGGCGAGCGGGAAAACTTATACTCATGACGAAGTTAAAAAGGAGCTTGGGTTGATTTGAGCTACTCGATTTTATATTCGGAACGTGCTTTAAAAAATTTAAAAAAGCTGGACAAAACCACTTCGCGGCTTATTGTCGCATGGATTGAGAAAAATCTTAACGGGTGTGAAAATCCGAGGGCGCACGGTAAGGGGTTGACGGCGAACCTAAGCGGAGTATGGCGGTACAGAATCGGCGATTACCGCATCATTGCGGAGATATCTGAGTCTACGGTCACAATCCTAATTTTGCAAGTGGGACATAGGAACGATATTTATAAATAAATTAAAAAAATAAGGGAGGATTTTTGTTCGCAAAAACCCTCCCTTGTTTTTCATCTTAACATTTTCTCCGCTTCTTTTCTATTCGGAAAAAAGCGTTCTAAATGAGCATAAAAGGTTTTGTCGTGAAACCGCGTCACGAGGTGGGTGAGTTCGTGGACGATCACATAGTCGAGGCAGATCGGCGGTTTGTCGATCAGTATAAGGCTTATCGTGATTTTTTTTGTTTTGACGTTGCAGCTGCCGTAGCGCGAGGTCATGTTTTTGACGCGTATTGCCGATGAGGCGAGGTTTGTGACGCTTTCCCAATAGGCGGTACGTTCTTTTACAAACGACAAAAAGACCGAAACGACTTCTTTGTCATATTCGGACTTTTTGATGGGTTGAACCGTATTAGTTGATACAGTTAAACGCTTTTCAATCCATGCGGCTTTAGAGATTAAAAAGTGTTTGATCGCGTCGTTTCCGACGGAAACGGGCACGGATAACCGTATCCGTCCGTCACGCGGACGGACGGAAAGGTTAAAATTTTTGATTTCGGGTTTTTTTTGAACTAAGACCAAAAGAGAATTACCGTCGGGGAGCAATACCTCGAACGTGAAACTCCGTGAGGGCATTAGTCGTCAATAACCACTTTTTTGGACGGCGGATTTTTTGTCGAAATCTTTTTACAAAGTCCGACTAAGCATTTTACGCTCTCCACCGCTTTTTCGATGTCAGCGTCCGAAAGATCGCCGAGTACTTCGGCGGCACGGTTTTGAACGTTTTCGTCAAGTACTTTTGCGCGTGCTTCGCCGATTGCGCTGAGTTGAGCGAAGACCAAACGGCGGTTGGTTGAATCTGTGTAGCGTTCTACGATGTCGCTCTTGACTAATTCGTCAACGATACGGGTCAATTGTTGTTTTGACACGTTCATTGCGTCGGCGAGTGTGCTCATCGTCAACGGTCCGCTTTTACGCAAGATTAAGATGCAGAAAAACTGGTGATTTGAAATCCCTTTGTCCTTAAACTGCATGACGTTTTCGATGAAACTCTTTTTGATGATCGGCGAGAACTCGACGATATCGTTTGCTAATGCGTTAATTTTTTGCTTTTTCATGTTGAACCTCCCTAAAATATGTTTAAATTAACAGTGATGTTACTTACATTATACCAAAAAAAAGAAATAAAAGCAAGGAAAAACACCGATATATTATAAAATATTGTAAAATATGCACCTTGTTTTTGAAAACCTTTAAAAACAAACGTGTTGCCGCACTTAGTTACGGTGATTTTATTTGACAAAATTTCTTTTCGGTAATATACTATTAAGTAAGTATATCTTTAGCCGCTGTATAATGATTGAGGTTATTATAGCGACACAATATTAAGTGATAATGAATTTTATTGCGAAAGAAAGGTAGTTAGCGGAAAAAAGTCGAGTATTCGCCCTTTCAAGAGAATATGATGTTTAATGATAATGGGAGCGATAACGACGGCATTTCATAGGATATATAGGCTAAAAATGAACAAAATTCTATAATAATGAGGAAAAATATGAGAAGAACTCACACTTGCAACGAATTACGCGACACCGACGCGGGCAAAACCGTCAGAATCGAGGGGTGGCTACAAGGAACACGCGACATCGGCAACATTATTTTTGCTACGATACGCGATTTTTACGGCGTGACGCAGATAACCGCGGACGACGAAAAAACAAAAAACGAGCTTAGGAGTATTCCGCGTGAATCCACCGTCGCGGTAGACGGGCGCGTGGTTTTGCGCTCCGCGCCGAATCCTAAGCTCCCTACGGGCTTAATCGAGATTGCGCCGACCAAAATCGAGGTTTTGGGACGCTGCAGCGAGCAGCTCCCGTTTGAGATAGGGAATTCCCTACAGTCAAAAGAGGAAACTCGGCTCAAATACCGCTTTTTGGATCTCCGAAACCCGACGGTCAAGGACAAAATCGTCCTCCGTTCGCGTGTGGTTTCCGCACTTCGCGCAAAGATGACCGCGAGAGGATTTTTGGAAATCACGACGCCGATACTCACAAGCTCATCTCCGGAGGGTGCGCGGGACTATATAGTACCGAGTAGAGTTCACCCCGGTAAATTTTACGCGCTCCCGCAAGCTCCGCAGATTTTTAAACAGATACTCATGACGGCGGGTTTTGACAAGTACTTTCAGATTGCGCCGTGCTTTAGGGACGAGGACGCGAGAGCCGACCGCTCACCGGGCGAATTTTATCAGATGGATATGGAAATGGCTTTTGCGAGCCAAGAGGACGTGTTCACCGAACTCGAAGGAGTTTTACCCGAAATTTTTAGAGAATTTTCCGATAAGCGGATAGCCGAAGTGCCGTTTCCGCGAATCACATACCGCGACGCGGTGGAAAACTACGGGAGCGACAAGCCCGACCTTAGGAATCCGCTTTTTGTCAAGGATATCACCGCGTTTGTGAAAGACGGCGCGTTCGCGGATTTTAAGGAAAACACAGTCAAAGCCGTCGTCGTGCAAAATTTCGCGGGGACGAGAAAGACTATCGACGAAACCGTCGAATATATCGGTCAAAACGAGGGAAAGCTGTTTTGGGTCAAGACCGACGGCGAAAACCGCTTAAACGGCGGGATTGCAAAATTTTTGACAGAAAAGGAAAACGAGATAAAAGCCGCGCTAAACTTAGCTCCGAACGCTTTTGTCGGAATCGTCGCGGGTAAAAAGGGAAAAATAGAAAAAACGGCGGGACTACTCCGGACGCGCCTCGGCGAGGTACTCGGTCTGACCGAACAAGACGTCTACAAATTTTGTTGGATAGTGGATTTTCCGATGTACGAGATAGGAGAGGAGTCGGGGCAAATCGAGTTTTGCCACAATCCGTTCAGTATGCCGCAAGGCGGGCTTGACGCGCTCAACAATATGAATCCGTTGGATATTTTGGCTTATCAATACGATATAGTCTGTAACGGAATCGAGCTGTCAAGCGGAGCGGTACGGAATCACAACCCCGAAGCGTTAGTCCGCGCCTTTGAAATCGTCGGACTTAACGAAAACGTGGTCGCAAGCCGCTTTCCCGCCATGTACAACGCGTTTCATTTCGGCGCACCGCCTCACGCGGGGATTGCTCCGGGGGTTGACCGTATGGTCATGCTCCTTGCGGGAGAGCCGAATATCAGAGAGGTCATAGCATTCCCGATGAATAAAAACGCCCAAGACCTCATGATGGGCGCACCGTCCGCGTTAGAGCCGAAACAGTTGCTTGAAACACATATTGCTATTAAAAGTTGAAAATTGAAAGTTGAAAGTTGAAAATTAAGGATAAAAAGTAGGTGTCATTATGCCAAAATCAAATCTCACAAGACCGAATTTCCCCAAAAGACTTATCGTTACGGCGGGTATGCCGAACGGAAACAAGCCCTTGCATATCGGGCATATAGGCGCGATTTTCCTTTGGGCGGACGCGTATGCGCGCTATATGCGGGACAATATCGGAAAAGAAAACGTCATATTCGTTTCGGGTACGGACGGGTTCGGTTCGGTTGCGGAGGAAAAGTACCGCAAGCTAAAGGAGAGCGGCGAGTATACGGGGACGCTCCCCGAATATGTCGAGGGCTATCACAATATCCAAAAGGCGACTTTGGAGAGGTACGGGATTTCACTCGACCTATTTGCCGCGTCTTGTTTCGGCGAGTCCTACCGTCGGCACGAAAAAATTTCCGCATACTTTTTTGAGGAAATGCTAAAGAGCGGCTATATGGAACGAAAGGACACCGAACAGTTTTACGACGAGGAATTCGATATGATTTTGAACGGGCGGCAGGTCGAGGGGAAATGCCCTATCGACGGCTGCAAGTCGGAGGTCGGATATGCGGACGAATGCGCCTTAGGGCATCAATATTCGCCGTCGGAGCTTATCGATCCCGTCAGTACGCTTTCTCACACCGCCCCTAAGATGAAGCTTGTTTCCAACTATTATTTGAGGTTGGAGGCTTTTAGGGAGGAGATTCGTGCGTGGTGCGAGGTTTTGGAACGGGACGGAGCGCGGAAATTTATGCTCCGCGACATGCGCGACTTTTTACAGCCGCCGCTCCTCTATATCTCCGAATCCGCAAAAGACATGATCGACGCGGTTTTGGACCGTTTGCCCGAACACGTCTACTTTTATGACGAAAAAAACAAGCGCGTTCAGCTTAAATTCACCTCCGTGACCCTTCGCGACAAGGCTTGCGCACTCTTAAAATCGGAGGGAATCCGCTATCGCTCCAACAAAACCCTTGCGCCGTTCCGTATTTCGGGAAACTGCAAGTGGGGAGTGCCTCTGCCGAAACTTAAAAGCGGCGAAACCGACGGCTTGACCTTTTACGTTTGGCCCGAATCCCTTTGGGCTCCGATCTCATTCACGGACGCATATCTTTCCGCCGCGGGAAAAAGAACGGGTAAAGGCTCGGAATGGACGGATTGGTGGTGCGACAAGGACGCGGGCGTCGTACAATTTATCGGAGAAGATAACGTGTTTTTTTACTGCTTAGCACAGACGGGAGTCTTTCTTGCGGCGCAAAGCGCAGGTCACACGATAGAAAAAAAGAGCGGCAGGCTCAATTTGACCCGTGTGGTGGCAAATAAGCACCTTTTGGTGGGGAATGCCAAAGCGGGGAGCAGCGGCAAGGTAAAAGCTCCGACCGCGGACAGCCTTTTGGACTACTATACCGTCGAACAGCTCCGTATGCACTTTTTGGGACAGGGTATCGGTTCTGCGACCGCGAGCTTCCGCTCAAAAGCGTTTTATCCGGAGGAGTTTGAAAAGAGCGGAGACCCCGTACTATTGCAAGGGAATATTCTGACGAATATCTTTAATCGGATTATCCGTTCGGTGTTTTATTCGCTCCAACAGTATTTTGACGGAAAATTGCCGAATAAGTCCGTTTCGGAGGACACCCTCCGAAAAGCGGTAGAGGCACTCGCAAAGTACGAGGAATATATGAATAAATTTGAGTTTAACGGCGTCGTCGGCATAATCGACGAATACTTCCGCTCGGCAAACCAAACATGGGCGGAAAAATCCAAAACCGACGACATAGATACGCGTGCTTCTCTCATCACCGACACAATCCACGTCATAAAAGTCGGCGTCCTCATGCTCCACGCAATCACTCCCGACGGCGCGGAGCTCACCGCGGAATATATGAACGCGGACAAAAAACTCTTTGATTGGAACCTCGCCGAAAAAACCTTCGGAGAGATATACCCCGACGTCAAGTCGTTTAAGTTTTTGGAGCCGCGGTTTGATTTCTTTAAAAAGCACGAAAGTCAACTATAAATAATTCAGGAGCATTGCAAAAAATGCCGAAAGCAAAAGCTGAAAAACAAAAATATTCGGATAGAGACAACGTCAAGTATTTGTTTCAAAATTGGCGGGCGTTTGACAAGGGGAGCTTTTGGCTGTATCTAATGCGGATACCGCCGCTTGTGGTTTTGCCTATCGTGACCGCGCTCATTCCCAAGCTTATGATCGATGCGATAGAGGGCGGCTTCGGGATCGGGAAGCTCTTGATATTGGTCGGGTTGATGTCGTTTTTGATTGCGGCGATCACATGGATCAACCCGTTTTTGCAGTCAAAATGTACGGCTGTCGCGGAAAACATGAATACGGAATATCGCATTCGCGCCTTTCGCAAGATGATGAATACCGATTACGAATACATAGAGAGTCTTGAGGGTCGGCTTGCGTTTGAAAAATGCAAGGGCTTTACGCAAGCGTGGGGAAACGGCGCACGCGGTTTTTTTGACGCGGGTGTGGAGCTGGCGGTCAATCTGACGGGGCTTTTTACCTATACCGTTCTCTTGACGAGCGTCAGTCCGATTTTGATACTCATCGTACTCGCGGCGGGCGCGGCGAATTTTGCTTTAGAGAGCTATTATCACAAGCGTTCCAAAAAGGTCTATGACGAATACAAAGCGCAGCAAATGCGGACAAACTACCTATTTAAGACTGCAAACGACTTTGCCGCGGGAAAGGACGTCCGCGTATTCGGAGTAAAAAGGTTTTTTTTGAAAATTGTGGACGATATCGGACGCGGAGTAAACAAGACCTCAAAAAAACTGTTCGGAGTCCAAATCGGGACGCATGCCGCACACGCGGTACTCTCCCTCGTTTGCGATCTTGCCGCGTTTGTCTATCTCATAAACGGAGTGTTAAAAAACGATATTTCCGTGTCGGATTTTGTGTTCTATTTCGCGTTGGTCACGGGCTTTTTTGCATGGATTTTCAGCTTGACGAGCAATATTTTTAAGCTGAAACGCATTTCCTTTAACGCGAGCCGCTACCGTGAGTTCGTCGAACGCGAGGAGGTTGCGCCCGCCGCTCTCGACGCGGTTTCCGTACCGAAAAAAGATGAATTTCCTTGCGAAATCGAATTTGAAAACGTCACCTTTTCATATCGCGGGAGCACCGAACCGACTATAAAAGATATGTCGTTCAAAATAGAAGCGGGCGAAAAAATCGCTGTGGTCGGGGAGAACGGCGCGGGCAAAACCACTTGCATAAAGCTCCTTTGCGGCTTTTACAAACCCGAATCGGGACGCATTCTTTTGAACGGAACAGACATATCGCGCTTTGACAAAAAAGAGTACTATACCTTGTTTGCGGCGGTCTTTCAGGACTATGTATTGCTCCCGATGAGTATCGGTCAAAACATTGCGCTCAAGGAGAACGAGTCGGAAATCGACTCTGAACGGGTCGCCGCGGTTCTCGATGAGGCGGGGCTTAAGGACAAAATTAAGACCTTTGAAAAGGGGGCGGATACGCGGCTCATAAAAAAAGTCTACGAGGACGCGGTAAATCTTTCGGGCGGCGAAACCCAAAAGCTGCTCCTCGCACGCGCTCTCTACAAGGACGCGCCGATACTCATATTGGACGAACCGACCGCCGCTCTCGACCCTATCGCGGAGAACGAGATGTATCTTAAGTACAACGATTTTTCGCATGATAAGACCTCGTTTTTTATCTCTCACCGATTGTCCTCCACGCGCTTTTGCGACCGCATTTTTTTTATGAGGGACGGCGCGATTGCGGAGGTCGGGACGCATGATGAATTGATGGAAAAAAAGGGGCATTATTACAGAATGTACGAGATACAGAGCTATTATTATAAGTTGAAAGCGGAAAGTTGAGAGTTGAAAGTTGCAGATAAAAAGAGAACGAAATTAAACAAACATTCTGAAAAAAACATAAAGCCACGGCAATAAAAATAAAAAAAGGGAAAAAATATGATTAAACTTTTTATGCGCAGTATACGCGAGTTGTTTAAGCTATCGCCGTGGGCGTTGCCGTTACAGATTTTAAACGGCGCGGTCAAGTCGGTCAAGCCGTTTATAAACATTATCTTGACGGCGCGGATTGTGGGCGAGCTTTTGGGCGGGCGCGATGCGGGGACGCTGACGCTTTTTGCGGGGCTGGCGATCGGGCTGAATTTCGGAGCGTACCTGATCCAAAGTTTTTTGGGGAGCTTGGCTGAGATTACAAATTATCCGCGGCTTTATATGAGGGAGTACCAAAAAGCGGCTATGAAGCTGTACTCCGTGGACTATCAAAAGCTGGAGGACAAGGAGTTTGACGGCAAGGCGAGGAAGTACAAGGAGAGCGTAAACGCGATAGGGAGCCACTTCGGCTATCTTGCATGGGCGATAGGGGGCTTTTTGTTCGGGTTGGTGTCGATTGTGGCGGCGGTGGTCGTTCTTTCGCCGTTTCTTCGCGGGGCGTTTGATTTTTCAAAGACGGGTGCATCCTTTATCGAATCTCCGTACCTCGGCTTTCTGGTGTTCGGGGTCATGGCGGTCTTGATTGCAATTGTGTTTTTTGTCAATAAAAAGACGCAAAAATATTGGTTTCAGCAAAAGGATCAGTATCTCAATCTCAGCAAAATCTTTGAATACTATTTGGAAACCGTGTCCGACTACAAAAACGGAAAGGAAATCCGCGTATTTAACGAGCAGCGTTTGATAGAACGCGACGCGGCGTATCACTTGATAGAAAAGGGAGTGAAGATTCGTAAAAAGGTTGCGACGGCGACGGGCATGAGCTCCTCAGTTATTGCGGTCGTCGGCGCGATTGCGGGCTTTGGGGTCTATGCGTTTATCGGCTTAAAAGGCATGATCGGCATGTTTGAGATCGACGCGCTCATCATGTACACGGGGAGCTTTATGATAGTCGTCACGGGGCTCATAGAGGTCTTTACGCGGGCGGGCTGTTTCGTCGAGATTTTGCAGACAGTCGGCTACTATTTCGCTATCACGGACACCGAAAATCAGCCGTGCGGTACGCGTGATTTGCGCGGTATAGACACGAAAAATTTGGTTGCGGAGTTTAAAAACGTTAGCTTTAAGTATCCGGGGAGCGAGAGCTATGCGCTAAAGGATTTTAGTATCAAAATCGACGGACGGGAGCGGCTGGCTATCGTCGGGCATAACGGGTCGGGAAAGACGACCTTTATCAAGCTGTTGACCAAAATGTACGACGGCTACGAGGGCGAAATTTTCTTGAACGGGATAAATATACGCGATTTTGACACCGACGAATACAGAAAGCTTTTCTCCGTGGTCTTTCAAGATTTTAAGATTTTTTCCTTTAGGGTGTCGGACAATTTGGCTTGCGATACCGAATGCGACGCGGCGCGTGCCGATACGGTTTTGGACGGTGCGGGTCTCAAGGAGCGTGTATTGCGTATGCCGAAAGGAACAGACACATATCTCTACAAGGATTGCGAGGAGGACGGCGTAGAAATTTCGGGCGGCGAGGCGCAAAAACTCGCGCTTGCACGCGCCCTTTACAAAAATGCGCCGTTTGTCATACTCGACGAACCGACCGCATCCCTCGACCCCGTCGCCGAGTATGAGTTGTATACAAAATTTAACGGGCTTGTCGCCGAAAAAAGCGCGGTCTATATCTCTCACCGCCTATCGTCTTGCCGCTTTTGCGGAAAGATAGCGGTGTTTGACAAAGGGCGGCTCGTCCAGTACGGCGCGCATAACGAATTGATGGCGGATGAAAACGGTAAGTATTACGAGCTGTGGCAAGCGCAAGCGCAATATTATATATTTTAATGGACAATAAATATGCAGAGACAAAATTTTCACGAAAATTTTTTCTCTGCACTCTTTTCAAAAGTTTTCGTAATTTTATAGGGTCGGGTCATAGGTCGGTTGGTGAAAATCGATGTCATTTTTGTAGGGAACAGAGACCCGCTCGTCCCGTATCCTTATAAAAAAGTAGGTGTCATTCTGAGCAAAGCGAAGAATCTAAAACGATTTCTCTGAATTACATTTAATCGGATTCCGAATTTATGTTTCAGTGGTTGTACAACCGACGTTTTAGATTCTTCGCTTTGCTCAGAATGACACCTACTTTTTTTATGCTCACAATTCCGCGGTATAACGCCGACTTTTTTTGGAGCGAAGCGACCCCTTAATTTTCAACTTTCAACTTTCAACTTTCAATTTTTAACTATCACTTGGCTTTGCCGCAATGTTGGCGCTTAGGTATTCCGCAAGTGAAATGATATTTTGATACGCTTCGTCAAAAGCGGTGATTTCTTGTACAAATTCGCCGTCAAAGCGGAGGCGGATTTGGTCGATAGTCTTTTGGACGTCGCGCAAAAAATAGTTTGCGGTTTGGTCGAGAGCGTTGAGCGGATTTGCGCGGTTAAAACCCGCGGCTATCGCTTCGGTGTTTTGGACCAAACGCTCGTAAGAGAGTTCGTAGAGGTCGGAGTTTTCATAAGCGTATGCGCGTGCGATTTCGACAAATAACAGAGCTTGGTCGAGGTGCAGAGAGCGGAGAGTTTCGCATTCGTCCGTCTCGTAATGATCCAAAAAAACGGAATACAATTCGTTTGGAATATCCTTTAGCTTTTCAATGGTTTCGGGTCGCCCCTTGACGTCGCTAACCACCGATACAAGCATAGACCGCGTCCAAAAAACAAATTGCGTGTACGCGCTCTGTATGTTGAGCGATAACACTTGTGGGTTGCTGCCGTCCGCCATTTTCTTTCCCCTATAGAATCCGCTGTTTAAGCGGTATGTTTCAAGGTATGCGGAATGAGGAAGAAGTGTGAAAGTTGAAGGTTGAAAGTTGAAAGTTGAAAATTGCGGACGTAAATAAAGTATGTGTTATTCTGAGCGAAGCGAAGAATCCAAAACGGCGGTTGTACGACCGCAAAATAAAAAGTCGGTGTTTCCTACAAAAAGGATACCGATTTTTTAAGTAATAAGTAATAGGTAGCAAGTAATAAGTGCGGTATTTAGTAAAAGTCGGTGTCATTCTGAGCGAAGCGAAGAATCTCAAATGGCAAGCCATACAATAATAAAACAAAAAAATGCTTCTCATATCAGTCTGTTGCGATTATGGATGCAGCGTCACGCTGCCGTTCCGAAAATTTCCGCGAATAAGCTTTTAAGCGGGTCGAGCCATTCATTCGGGACAAAGATGAGACCGATGATAAAGAGAATGATTGAAAAAACGACGAGATGGAGCGCGTAGGCGGTGACGGGATGGCGACCGATGAGGGTGACGGGGGTATGCCATTTTTTGTCGAGCTTCGGGAGGATGGATTTTTTTTCGGGATAGAGGAATGGGGCAAGTCCCGCGCCGATTAAAAAATAGCCGATATAGGGGATTATATAAAAGTTATCCAAATACGAGGGCAAAAGGTCGTTGTCGACGAAAAAACCCGCCCAAAGCGAGTCGGGAAAAACTGCCGCGCCCGATTGAGCGCGTATGTCGAGGACGATAAAGAAGACCGCCGCAAAGATAAAAAATCCCGAACGGGCGTATTTGTTTTTGAACGCGAACGAAGCAAGGGTGCAAAAGAGATAGCAAAACGCAAAAATGTGAAAGACGCCGTGCGTGACAAGAAAAGATTCGTCCGAAATGAGCAGAGATAAGCCGTATGTCGCGGCTGTGACGGCGAGCGCAAATCCCGCGGTTTTAAAAAAGCTTTTGATTGTATTCCGCGAAAAAAACGTGGCGATTCCCGCGAGAAAAAAGAAGAAAAAGATGACTATTTTGTGAAGATAGTCCTCGACAAACGCGGAATAAAAGGTCGAGTTTTCCGCAAAGGCGACAAATTTTGAGAAGCCGCTCCCCTCCGGTACATAATCGAACCAAAAAAACTCATTGAAAAAAGACACCAATATTCCCAAATGATACAGCATCATGAGAATCAAGCAAATCCCGCGCAGAAAGTCCGCCTCCCATACGCGGTTTTTGAGGCGTAATTTTTTATTTATCAAGCGTTCGGACTTTTTCATGGGAATATTATATCACAAAGCCCGCGAAAACTTGTCGCTTTTACATCAAAAAATCCGTCGGGTTTTTACCGACGGACTTTTTAAACAGCTTTTCCCCGAACCCTCCCTCATCTGCGGTAAATCGGCGCATGGTTACGAAATGTAAGAAGTGATTTGTACTGATGTGATCGGTATATACGGACAGAATTGTACAATAGAGGATTTGAACCTCCTGAGTTGTCCCGCGACCCTACCACAATCAAGATGTTGCACCCGCTTTTATCCGACGGACTACCTACTGTAGTTTATTCTAAATCTCTCGTCCAATTTGCTCCTTGGATTAACGTATCCGTTTCTCTAAAGGCTTTAGAGAACGCATCGATCTCTTTTTGAAGCTCAGAAGCGGATAATACCGCATTCATTTTGACCTCGGTATGGGTTAGCCGATAATCCTTTTCGATGATTTTCGCCGCCGCCGCCGTGAGGATATTGTGCTTTTTTAACAGCATAGCCCGTTCGACAATCGCGTCCGACAGAGTTTGTCCGTTTGGCAAAACGACGGTATTATTCCTCCGATTGATTTTTTTTATGAGTTCGCAAAGCCTATCGCTTAATTCAAAGACTTCTTTGATTAGCTGCTTAGGATTTTCAAGCGGCTTGTCGTTGTCTTGTACCTTGACGTTCGCCAAAATTCGGATCTGTAAATTCTCGATTTTTTTCTGATATTCAGACCGTAATAACAATGCTTCGGCTAATTTCATAATAAAAACTCCTTTTTGTCGTTTATTTTCTTTATTATATAATAATCGGCATATTTTAGCAAGCAATTTAGCGATTGACTGAAAAAATCGCAACCGCGGAATAGCGATTACGATTTTAGGAGAATTTTGTGTTGAATAACGGTTATATTTTTATGTGTTTTCCTTTTGCCGACAAGTAGTGATTTAAGCTGTATATGGCTATCATGATTACGATGACGGCGATGATTGCGACCGGAAGCGAAGCGTCTTTCGCAAATTCTCCGAGTAGGGTTGCGATTATCATAGACAGGGCGTAGGTGAGGAGAGACGAGCCGCCCCAAACGCGGAGAAAGCTGTAGTTAGGAATGCCGAGGAAGCCGTATTTAGGGACGAAGAATTTTTCTATAATGTTAAAGACTCCCCAGATAGCCGCGCCGAGTCCGGCGGCAAAGAATGCGTAAACGGGAGTAGCGCCGCGCCGTGCCGCGACAAAGTTGAAACCCAAGACGAGTACGATAGGGATAGCCAAGACGACCGCCGTAGAAATCCAGTACAAAAGGTGTCTGTTGTCGTCCTTTACGTCTCTGAAATAACCGCCCAGCAAGACCGCGATAGCAAAGCCGAAGCCGCCGAATAAGCCGCCGTTAAAGATGTATTTGTAAGGGGTGACAAAGTCGCCGAAGCCGCCGTAATGATAAAACGCCGTCAAAAGTATCCCTAAAGCAAAAGCCGCCGTAAGCTTGCCCCATTTGTTCATGCCCATAAACGGAACGGCGAGCAGCCCCCCGAAACCTATGGTTTGGAATACGTCCCAAACACCGAGCCCGGAGCCTCCCACAATTTTTGCGCCCGCGTCCGCCGCGATTAAAACCACCGTCTCTATACCGCCTAAAATCCAAACGATTTTGATTGCCCAACCGGCGATTTTCTTTAGCTTTTTATTCTTGATAATCTTTGTAACGAGCCAAAAGATAAAGAGCGGGATAGTGATCAAAAAGAGTATAATACCTAATTGATCACCGATCTTAATCGTGTCAAAGGCTTTTTTATCGATGAGAAGCGACTTGCAAAACTCTGCTAAGCCGTTCATTATGACCGAACCGAAGCCGATTAAGGTGAGATACTTTAAGGCGAATTTTCTCGTCGCATAGGTCTGTCCCCTTGTCTCTTGCAGCTTTTTGAAGCTACCGCAAGCGGTCAGACCCATGATAAATACGAACATAGGTAAGAAAATATCGTCAATCGGAATTCCTTTTAAAAGTATGAGCAAAAATTCACCCTTACCGTTTACAACGGAGGGTATAGAAGCGAGAATAGCATTAAACCCTCCGATCATGTATGCTAATGCGTTTAAAAACAAAAGCAGTCCGCGAAATTGGTCGATAGACCTCATTCTGTCGGGTAGTGCAAGAGCGGCTGAACCGTCGGTAGTAAAAGTTTTTTTCATAGATAAAAAAGACCTCCATAGTATTTTTTTTGCATTTTTTGAAACCGCTGAAATATCGGTTGTGATTTTTGGGGTAGCGTTAAGCGGCTTTTTTTGCGGGGTGTTACGAATCAATCTTCAATTCCCAATAAATAATCGGTTGACACCCCGAAATATTTGGCAAGTTTAATTAGATTTTCGCTTATTATATCCGTTTTACTGTTTTCCCACCGACTGATTGCCATGTCGCTTACCCCGATAATTTTACCGAGAGCCATAGTCGACAGACCCTTTTCTGTTCTTAATTCTCTTAAACGCTGCCCGAAAATTTTCATGGTGATATTGTATAACATAAAAATTGCGGCATCATTGACGCAACGTATAAGTTGTGGCACAATCTCTTGAAACTTATACGTTGTAAGGAGTTTTTTTGTCGTTAAAACGGGAATAAATTTTGCCGATTAGAAGTAATAGTGCAAAAAAAATCGCAATCGAGAAAATATCGATTGCGATTTTGGTGAGGTGATATGCAGAAGCCGGTGTCATTCCGAGCGTAGCAAAGAATCTAAAACGGTAGCCGTTTATATATTTATCATGTCCTCAAAACACACAAGAGTCACGTTGCCCATATCTTTTGCTTTTTCAATACAGCTTTTGGTGAATCCGTTTTTGGCGAAGATATAGAAACAGATTTTTGGGTAGGAAAAGAGCTTCGAGCGTTCGATAAGGGTGTCCAAAACCGTGACGTCTATATTTTCGTTTTTCCACTTGCATTCCGCAAAAAGCGCAGCGGTCTTTCCGTCGGCGGCGAGTATGTCAAGCTCGGCTTCCTCACGTTTGTGCGGATTGTTGCCCCACCACCTACCGAGGTCTGTGAATTCTATCGGCAACGCGCCCTTTCGATTTTTGCGCCATAGCCATTGCTTACAGATTTCTTCAAAAACCCCGCCCATAAAATCGTTGAGGTGAGGTTCAATTTTTGAATAAGCCCGCTCGATCATACC
>JAITOQ010000219.1 GCA_031289865.1 Clostridiales bacterium | reverse complement strand
TTGATTCGGCTTTTTTCACGGCTGCCGCGCCTAAGTCCGCGCTCGCGCTCAAGCTTTTCGATGCGCTCTGAGAGCTCAAAAATCGTCCGCTTTATGTGTCGGCGGTCGGATTCCAACTTAGTTTCGCCCGCGCCGCGTGTCGCCGTCCCCGCCCCGCCGCCGATACGCGAGAGGGCTTTTCCCTGTCCCAACAGCTTCGGGAGGGTGTATTTGAGCTTGGCAAGCTCCACTTGCAGCTTTCCCTCGTTTGTCACGGCATGACGGGCAAAGATTTCTAAGATGAGCATTGCGCGGTCGACCGTACGAATTCCGACGGCTTCCTCTATGTTTCGCAGCTGCAAGCCCGAAAGCTCGTTGTCAAAGATGAGGAGATCGGCTTTCGCCTCGTTTAATTCCGCACGGATTTCGTCCAGCTTGCCCTTTCCCGCGCAAAAGTTTTTGTCGGGAACGGCTTTGGTCTGAAAGGATTTCCCGACGACGTGAAGTCCCGCCGTTTTAGCAAGGCTCTCAAGCTCGTTTAGATACTCCTCATGAAGTCCCTCCGCGACACACGCGAGATAGGCGCGCTCGGCGTCCTTTACCGTCTTTAGTACGGCGGGAGCTTTCATAGCGTCATCGGATTCGCCTATCATGGCAAACACCGCGTCGTGGTCGATTCGGTCAAAATCACGGTAGGTCACAACCTCGGTCTTGTCGCCCTCTCTCAAAAAAGCAAGGGTGATATCGCGTGGTATTCCCCCCGCCGCATTGACCGCCGCGAGGCAATCAAGCCGCTCGTGACGGAGTGCGGTAAAATCTTGACGCGACAGCTCGGAGGAGCCGTTTAGGTGGGTATGAAAGCACCTCACGCCGGCAAGCTTCTCCGTAGACCGCTTCAGATTGATTGAGAGAGCCGAAACCGTCCCGCTGTCACCTATTCCGACCGCCAAAACCTGCCCGCCGCGAGATAGGTATACGCAGACCTCGCGGTTTATCTTATACGAAACCGCGGCAATCGTTTCCAAAACCGATAGGTCGATCACATACTGTCTGTCGTAATCGCCGTGCAATTCTTCCAAACGGTCGAGAATAGTTTTTTTAACGCCCTTTATATTTCCGTAAATCATTACTAATTTTGTTTCGTCGAATAATTCGGCGATTCCTTGGTGATTGTTATATCGTGAGGGTGGCTCTCGATGAGGGACGCGTTTGTTATTCTGATGAACTGCGCCTTTGTCCTGAGATCCTCGATGGTCGGCATTCCCGTATAACCCATACCCGCACGAAGCCCGCCGATGAGCTGTAATACCACGTCGGCAAGCGGACCTCTGTACGGGACTCTGCCCTCCACGCCCTCCGGTACAAGCTTTGCATTGGTCTCGTCGTTTTGAAAATATCTGTCCTTTGCACCGCTCGCCATTGCCGCAATCGAACCCATACCGCGGTAGGTCTTAAAGCTCCTGCCTTGAAAAATCTCGATATCGCCGGGGCTTTCCTTTGTCCCCGCAAACAGCGAACCTATCATGACGGCTGACGCGCCAGCCGCGATAGCCTTCGGGATATCCCCCGAATATTTGATACCGCCGTCGGCGATTATGCGCTTGCCGTGCTTGTCCGCCTCTTCCGCACAATCCATGACCGCCGTTATTTGAGGAATACCGATACCCGCTACGACACGCGTCGTACAAATCGAGCCGGGACCGATACCCACCTTTACCACGTCCGCGCCCGCCCCGATTAGGGCTTTTGTCGCCTCCGCGGTCGCGACGTTTCCCGCGATTAAGCAGATCGACGGGTATTTGCTCTTTATCTTTTCAACATGCTTTGCGACGTTGACGTTGTGTCCGTGCGCCGTGTCGATGGCTATTACGTCCACCTTACTCGCGACAAGCGCGTCTACCCTATCCATTGTGTCCGCGGTGACGCCGACCGCCGCTCCCGCAAGCAGTCTGCCGTTTTTGTCCTTTGCGGAATTTGGGTATTGAATGGCTTTTTCGATATCTTTAATCGTGATTAAGCCCTTTAAATAGCCTTTTTCATCGACTATCGGGAGCTTTTCTATCCTATGCTTAGCGAGAATGGCTTTGGCTTGATTTAAGCTTGTCCCGACGGGCGCGGTGACGAGATTTTTTTTCGTCATCACGTTGTCGATCACTTGATCGTAGTTTTCCTCAAATCTCAAATCGCGGTTCGTGAGGATACCGACTAACTTTCCGTCCTCCGTAATAGGTACTCCGCTGATTTTGTAATGCCTCATAAGATCGACCGCCTCTTTGACAAGCGCGTTTCTGCCGAGGAAAAACGGGTCTGTGATGACCCCGTGTTCGCTGCGCTTCACCTTATCGACGTTTGAGGCTTGTACTCTTATTTCCATATTTTTGTGAATGATGCCCACACCGCCCTCACGCGCCATCGCTATCGCAAGCTCCGACTCGGTCACCGTGTCCATAGACGCGCTGACAAACGGAATATTCAGCGTGATAGAATCGGTCAGCTTTGCCGCCAAACTGACCTCTTTCGGCAAAACAGACGACTTTTGCGGAATCAAAAGCACGTCGTCAAATGTCAAGCCTTCTTTTACGATTTTGTTCATAACTTACACCCCCCGTTTTTCTTCAGATTATATATCGGAATATTATTAAAAGATATTATACTCCGTTTTTGTATTTTTGGCAAATCTTTTTGATATGAAATAAAAAAATAGGTGCCATTGTAAGAAAAAAGTAGGCGTCATTCCGAACATATGCGAATAATGACGCCTACTCACGGCTATCGTTTTAAATTTTTAACAACGACATAGACCTTTTTTTATTTTGCTTTGTTTTTACACAACTATTACATTTGTAGGCAAAGTTATTTTAACTCCTCCGAAAGCATAGGACAGCAATACCGTCGTCTTGTTATCCCCTTTTTTAATCTCTTCGTAAATCTCTTTTATTCTTCCGTTTTTAAAGGAAATTGTGAACTTGTCCAAATTCGCATCGCCCAATTCCGAACCGTCCAAAACATCTCTGAATTGATCGATATCTTTAATTTGATACTTTCCGTCCTTGCGCTCAAATAAGAAACGGGCTCCTTTAAAAAGATTTAAAACGGACGGCATAGCCAATTCGTTAACGTACTCGCGAGCCTCCTCATCAAAATCCTTACTGTCGTCTTCGTATTTTTCAAATTTATCAAGGTCTTCGTTATACTTGTATGTATACCATTTTCCGTTTTCCTTAGCGGCATAATTAGCTTGCTCATATGATTCTCCGTTAGAGAAACGCTTTATTACAATTTCATACTTGTCGCCGACGGCATAAAACTCTTGACTATAGCTTGTTTCTACGGTGGCTCCTTCCTCGTCAAGATCCGTTTGAGTAATTGTGTATTTCATAACAAAATTCAGTTTGTCCTTCTCAAACTCCGCAATCGTCGCGTCGATCGCCTTGTCCCAACCCGCCGCATTCACGACGCCCGCGCTCCTTAGTCCGAGCGGAATTCCGACCGACAAGCCGATTATGACAATCAAAATCGC
>JAITOQ010000068.1 GCA_031289865.1 Clostridiales bacterium | reverse complement strand
TGAGTGTAGTGAAGAATCTCAAACGATTTATCCGAATCACACCTCTAATTATCGCACAACAAAAAACAACAGCGAACGCTCAAACGTCCGCTATATTTTTGGTGTCTAAGGTTTTGTTTTTGTCGATACTATGCCGTGTTATTAAATCCTTTGTTTTTATCGGTGTTATACGAGTACGTATTCAAACACGAGGTTTGCCCCTTTGATAGTGAGATTGAATTTCCCGTTTGCAACGGTTGCGCTGAAAAGTTCGCTAAGCTCCGGATCCGTACCCGTATCCGTATCCGTAAAGGTTATATTATCTCCGCTCTTTGTAAAAGCGGCGGGATTGTAAAGCGATAGTGCCGTTCCGCTAAACTCGACCTTGTTGCTGTATAGCTTTAGTGTCCTACCGTACATGTCGAGCATTGTGCCGTATAGTGCTTGGTCTTGCGCCGACATACTGTTCGGATCGATGACTGTGTCCGCTACGCCCGAAAGTAAAGACTTTACATATAGCTTGTTTAGTTTGTAGTTTGTATAAGTAGCTCCCGGATCCGGGTCTGGGTTCGGATTGTTGTTGTTATTACTGCCCTCTTCCCCGCTACATTCGCCAAGCGACAATCTGTTAGATTCGTTTCTTCCATAGGTAAATTTATAAGTATTGCCGTTGTTATCCTTTAACTCTTGAAGTACAAACTTGATTTTCGACTTATCGCCGTTTTTAGTAAAGTATGACGGTTCGCCTTGGAGCGGGAACATATTGCTATGATCACCGCCTTGTTGTATATATACAACCTTTGTTCCTTTTAATTTTATATTCGCATATAAATAAGTATCAGCCGGAGCATCCCTCCCGTCAAAGAAAATACGATAACCAAACCTAATCGAATACAACGGATCTTCCATGTCAAAATCAAATAATAGCATTGCCTTTAAAGTCGTATTTTTAAAATACTTTCTATCCCCTTCAAAATCATAAAGCATGTCGTTGATGTCTTTTATCGTTTGATAATATTCATTCCATTTTTCTTCGTCCCAAGACGCTTGCTCATTGTATGAGTAATCCGTATGATTTACCGTTAAAGTTTCTAAATAAAAACGACCTTCAAATTTCTTATGCGGCAAACCAAAAAACATAATCGAAGAAATTCCTAACGATAAGACCAAAATCACCGCAACGATGATAATTATTAGTTTGTTTTTTGGCATACTTTGTAGTTTCGTTTTGATGTTTTGAAACCATAATTTGAATTTTTGCATATTGATACCTCATAATTATTATAATATTTTTAATCAGACATTGCGAATAGATTTCGCTTTACTCAATACTAATATCGAGTTTTTACAAAATTAAAAAAGCCGCCACGAGTCCTATTACAGACCCATGGTGGCTATTATACCGTGTTTTATCGAATTTTTGACAGTTGAAACGCGCCCCGTTATGAGGCTTTTTTGAGCTGTTTGGAGGCTAAATAGTACCCCCCCCCCCGATATATGTAATATCGCGTTTCATTAACCGTTTCTCCGTTTTGTTTGTTTTTTTGTTTGTAGTTTTTTGTACGGCTGAAGTTTGAGATTCTTCGCTTTTACGGGACGATGAGAGCATCGTCACCTACCATTAAACATGACTTGCTTTTAAATCAAATTTATTATACCATAATCTATAAACTTTGTAAATACCTTTTTTGATATTTTTCCGTTTTTATTTTAAAATTTTTTAAATTATTTTTCAAAACCTATTGCTTTTCTTCTTGGAATGTATTATAATACTTGCGCTCTATATATATTGATTATATACGCTTTTGCGTTCCGCGGCTTTGTGCGGACACATACAAAAATGCTCTATTCTACAAAAGACAGGTTTTTTGTTATGATTAAATTAAAAAGGCACCTTCCGTTGACTACTGCGATCTCGCATTCGTTTTACATATATTTTTATAATTCTTCAAGATTTTTAAAAAGCTTGCGGAGTTTTTAATCATTTGTTTTACATCGTGCAGAATCCTAAACCGATCGTCAAACCTCGGTTTGGTTTCTATGAATTTTCAATCCTTTTTTACATCGTGTAGAATCCTAAACCGATCGTCAAACCTCGGTTTGATTTCTATGAATTTTCAATCCTTTTTTACATCGCGCAGAATCCTAAACCGATCGTCAAACCTCGGTTTGGTTTCTATGAATTTTCAATCCTTTTTTACATCGTGTAGAATCCTAAACCGATCGTCAAGCTTCGGTTTGGTTTTTCTTATAAATTTTCAATCCTTTTTTTACATCGTGTAGAATCCTAAACTGATCATCAAACCTTGGTTGATGCGGCTCATAATATCGTCGGAAAGCTCGCCGATTTTTTCTTTTAGCCTTTTTTTGTCCAACGTCCTGATTTGTTCCAACAAAACCACCGAATTTTTAGGCAATCCGTAAAGCTGACCTTGCAAATCCACATGGGTCGGCAATTTTGTTTTATTGATTTGGCTCGTAATCGCGGCGGCAATAATAGTCGGACTGTACTTGTTTCCGACGTCGTTTTGGACAACCAAAACGGGACGTATCCCCCCTTGCTCACTCCCCACCACGGGACTTAAGTCCGCATAATACAGCTCGCCTCTTTTTACAATAGTATTGTTCATGTTCTCTCCCCCGTCGCCTATGATCAAGCCGCGTCTCTGATTTTGCACACGGATTTTCGTTCCGCACTTAATGCGGCTTCCCTCGCCGTATAAGCCGAAAACGACGCGTATATCCTCTCGGCAACCTTGCCCGTTCGTACTCTGCCAAATCGGATTGTTTGCATTTTTGCGACCTAATTTTACGGAGTACTTAGTATCATAAATGATTGTCAGCTTTGATTTCTTTTAAACCGCGCTTTGTTATAATTTTTGTCGATTTCAAGAAACTTTCCCTCTTATATTTTAAAACGGTCTGCAAAAAATGCAGACCGTTTTCATTATCGGTAAAAATTTTTTTGCTCTTACATCAGCCGTTTCCGCATTCGTATTTATAAAATCGATTGTTTTTTATCTTTTTTTCTATATTAACAGAGTATGATAAATCTTTCAAATATGTTAATTCTAAAACGAAAAGCGGCGGCGCGCCGTACAAAAAAAAGAGGGGAGTTACAAAAATAGCCGTCTTAAACCGAAAAAACGGTCTGCAAAAAATGCAGACCGTCGCAAAATCTTTTTTCTATTATCATTTGTACGCTTTTATGATCGGCTTTCTTGTCGGTACGCTTTAACAGTTCCCGCAATCGTATCTAAAGCCGCCGTTTCCGCATTCGTACTTATTCGACCGATTATCGTTTCCGTAACCGCCGCAACCGCAGCCGCCTCCGTAGTTCCCGTAGCCGTAGTTCCCGTAGCCGCCGCCGTAGTTTCCGCAGCCGCAGTTCGCTTTTCTGCCGCAACCGCAGTATTGAAGCGAATCCTCGTCAAATCTCTTTTCGCCGACTAAACGAGTCGATTCGGGCGTAATGACTTTGTATTCGTTCCACGAGGTGAGATATTCTTTCACCTCGACGAACTTTTTGCACTTCTTTTCACAGCCGACAACCCGCGGCTGAGGACAACATTCACGCGCACCCTGATAACAGCCGCAACCGTTATTAAAGGATTCTCCGCAATTACAGCGGTTATTAAATAAAAATCCAAACATCGTATTTTGCACTCTTTTTCTATCGTATTACGGCGAAAATTCCCACCGCATTAACAGAGTATGAAAAAGACGCGGAATACGTTACGGATTTATTTAATGCAGAATGCAAAATGTAAAATGCAGAATGCATAATGTTTTAGCATTCATACAGCTACCATTTTAGATTCTTCGCTACGCTCAGAATGACACATACTTTTTAATCCGCAATTCTGCATTCTGCATTAAATGAAACCCTTACCTATTACACATATAATCTCTCACTAACTACGCTCAAGCTCCCTCCGACATTTTCAAACAAAAACAGCGTTCCGCCTCGATTTCCATTGTCCCACGCCTTGTCGACGTATATATCGCCCGTCTTGACGACGGATGTGTAGACTATTCCGTCAAACCTCACCGAATAGCCGTCGCAATGGTTATGCCCCGTCACAATCTGCTTCGTACTGCCGAGGTCGGTGATAAGCTTAAAAAAGAGGTCGTTCTCTTTGTATTCATAATAGGACGCAAGGGTCAAAATATTATAGCCCTTGTCGCCGTTTGCGTGATACGCCTCACGAAAAGCGAGGTATTCGGCGTTTGTATACCCGAATTCGCTCTCCGTGTCAAACGGGTCCGTGCCGTAGAGGTATCCGTCCGTCGAGTCAAGCTTTATATCCATATAGGACAGCTTTGCCGCATAAGTCACCGCGTGAAACGGGATATGCGCAAGCAGCATGGTTTCAACCGTTTCGCCTTTCTCCGCCGCTAAGCCCTCGACTACCCATGCGTACCAAAGCCGCTGCTCTTCGGTTTCGCCCGCCTCGTATGTAGAATATTGTTTGACGGGGTCTTTTCTCTTTTGCCAATCGCCGAAATCCATTAAAATAAATGCGTAAAGGAGCGTATCGGTTTCGTCAACCACGGGGATCACGGTGTTTCCAAGTCCGTTGAGGTTAGTGTATCCGACGTCGTACACGCACCGAGAATACTTCGCGTCGGAGAGTATTCCCGAAATGTATGCTTTATCGGCACGGTTTTCGCCGTCGTGATTACCCATCGTCATCGTCCAATCCACACCCAGCTTTTCCATAAAGGCGCAAAATTGCTCAAAAATCTTGTCGTTTAAGGACGCCGTTTCGATATCGCCCGTGAGATAGATAAAGTCGGGCGAAGTCTCTTTGACAAGGGTCTTGATGTCCGCATACACCCCTTGATTGACCGCCTCGCCTACCCAAACATAGTTTGCATACCAACCGCCGTTTTTAAAATGAGTGTCGGTCAGCATCAAAATCTTGAGCGTGTCGCCGCGCTCGACCGTAAGCGTATAATAGTCGTCGGACGAAAAGACAATATCCTCATCCCACGGGTTTTCCTCGATCGTCCCGTAAAGGGACACGCGCCCCAACAACTCCAGCTGTATCCTCGATACCCCGTACGTCCCGAATACCGCCGCCGCCGTTACAACAATAGCAATCAATGCTACTTTTAGTTTTTTGTTCATCTTTTTTGCTCCTTTTTTTATTTTTAGTAATTTTCAAAAGTATACCACAAAACAAGCGCAAAGTCAAATGCCGGAGTTTTAAATTATACATGACGTTTTAGATTCTTCACTTCGTTCAGAATGACATCTATCTTTTGAGCGAAGCGACGCCTTAACTTTCAACTTTCAACTTTCAATTTTCAACTTTAAAAACGCCACACTTGTCCCTTAATTATCGTTTCTATTCGTTTTTTACCATTCTTTTTTAGATTTTCCGTGTAAATTTTTTAAAAAACTCTTCCCTTTTTAGATAAGATATGCTATAATAAAGAAACAAAGTAAAAAATATAGATTTGGAGTATTGATTTATGAGCGATTCGGAAACAAAATCACCTTCACACTCAAGCTTTGCCACTTTTCTCAAAAAAAACGGCGCGAACATTCTATCCGTCCTACGGGTTCTGTTGGGTCTTTCGCTGTTTGCTTTCCTCGATCCAAAATATAATATAGTCTATCTCGTCATATATTCCCTTGCATGGCTAACCGACGCTTTTGACGGAAAGCTTGCGCGATGGTCAAAGAGCGAAAGCGCTTTCGGCTCGCGTCTCGACGATATAGGCGATATCGTATTGGTCATAGTCCTAATGATTTCGATAGGCTTTTGGCTCAAGTTTGCACATGCGAGCGCAATACTTATGATACCGTATCTTTCGGTATTCTTTGCGATCCGCATCTTCAATCTCGTCTTTACCGTTATCAAATACAAAAAGGTTTGTCTTTGTCATCTCTATTCGGCGAAAGGAGTCGGCATACTCGTATTCCTCCTCCCTATCGTCTATCTGCTCACGGAAAATATCGACGCGCTCCTAATCTCCGTGCATATCGTCATGAACCTCTCCTTTGTCATCTCCCTTGAAGAAACCGCAATACACGTCCTTTCAAAGGAATTTAATTTGAAATGCAAAACCGTGTTTTGGGTAAAACGCTTTAACGCCGAATACGACAAACGTATCGAAGCCGAAAAAGCTCAAGCACTGCAAGTAGACGAAAGCATGAAAGCAAATGCGGTAGAGGTTGACGCGGAGCCGTTGAAATAATGCAGAATGCAAAATGCAAAAAGGCTCATACCAAAATCGGTACGAGCCTTTTTTAAATGCAAAATCGTGAGGTTAGTCTGTAAGCCGAGTTCTGTCTCAGACGGTCATCTGTCTATCCCGATCGTCACCGAGCGGGTAAAGCGATTTATAGAAACAAGGCGGGCAGCCTCATATGTCCCTATTCTCTTGCATCGAGCGGGGTTTACATAGCGCGGCTTGTCGCCAAGCCGCCGGTGAGCTCTTACCTCCCCTTTCCATCCTTGCAAGGCATACCTTGCGGTTTATTTCTGTTGCACTATCCTTGAGGTCGCCCTCACAAGACGTTATCTTGCGCTCTGCCCTATGATGCTCGGACTTTCCTCATCGGTTTTCAAGCCGCTGCGACCGTCCGGCTAACTCACGGGAATAGTATAACGCTTTTTTTTGCCGTTGTCAAACGTTTTAAAAGTTGAAGGAGTGGATATTTAGCAAGTCACACAAAATTCATAATACCGAGCGGTAGGTCGCGGAACTTATGTAAATGTCTGTCGGTCGGATCGGTTTTATGGATAACGGGAACACGGCGGCGTTG
>JAITOQ010000066.1 GCA_031289865.1 Clostridiales bacterium | reverse complement strand
TCATAGCCAAGAGCATAAACGGACTGTTTAAAAAAAACAGCATCGGCAGAGTCGTAAGTATTCCGAGGATATGCGTACCGATAAAGCTCCTTTGTTTTCCGAATTTTTTGACGATAAGCGGTGCTAACAGCATACCGGGGACATGCCCGAAGCCGAGTACGGCGGCGGCAATACCGAACACCTGATTTCCCTTGTCGCCTCCTATCGAATAAATACAGATCCAAAACACGATATTTGCCGAGCCTCTGAGCGCGCTCAAAATATCACTCGACACCTTGATCAAAAAGTATTTGTTTTTTATACAACGCTTCATTCCGAGCCAAAAGCTGACCTTGTTGCTTTTGTCTTTCGGGATAATCATTCTCTCCTTGACTCCGAATACCGACGCAAGCGACGCGCCCACTCCTATCACCACAAGGATAGGAAATGCAATCTGATAGATTGTGATATGCTCCATACCGCCGACCATTACGGAAAACAGCGGCAGAACTATCTGCATTACCGAAACCGACAAATTCCTTATGACGTTTAAAATCGCAAAGAAGCCGCCCCGCTCTTGCGTATTCATCGTCATGACTTGCGACAAGCCCTCGTACACGGTACTTAGGGTCGGGAGAAAAAACGCGAGCAGTGCCGAAATTATCGTAAACGAAACAAGCCGCGCCGTATAGCCGTCGGGCGTCATAAATTGAGCGGGTATGTACGCGAGCGCAATCAATAACAGAGCGGAGGGTATCGCCAGCATCAGAATAAGCGGTCGGAATTTGCCGAGCTTTGTATTTGTATTGTCTATAATAAAGCCCGTGAGCGGCATTCTCACCAAGCTGACAAGCGCGACTATCATGCCGATAAGCCATATATGCATCGGCAATATGCCGTAAATCATCGCCGTCAGCGCGCTTGTGACCGCCGTCCCCGCATAGCCGTTCATTCCCTCAAAAAGCGAAACGCCGTTACCGCCTATGCCGTGCAAAAGAATTTCTTTGTACCCGAGGCTGTTGCCCTCTTTAGGGGTTTTCCAATGACCCGTTAACTCATGATAGAGCTTGCTGACTATGTTCATTCCGCGTTTTCTCCCGTTTTGTATTCTTTAGTTTTTTTTGTTTCGAACAGACTTTTTGCGCCCGATAACGGGCTTAAAAAGCAGTCTGTTATATGATATCATACTTCCGCATAAATTACAATACTTTTTCAAAAATAATTTTCAGAAAAATAATAAAAATAAAGCCGTTTGAATTTCAAACGACCTTACTTAAACTTTTGACTAATGTCAGTCCTTTGTTTCGTCCTTTGTTAGTCTTTTAGAGCCAACAAAATGATCAAAACGATACCGGGTATGACCAGAATGAGCAACAGCGCAAGCCAAACCGTCCAGCCTACCGCACGAAGCCGTCTGATGACGATAGCGATAAACGGGATAATTGTGATCAGCCAAAAAATTGTGCCGAGCGCACCGAAAATCCATGCAACGACATCTATTCCGCTAAACAAACCCGCCAACGCTCCGAGAATAAAGGAGATTGCTAAAGTAAATAAAATAAAGACGACAAATCTCTTTTTACCCTCGCGCCCGCCGAAATTCGCATAATCCTTTTTGAATACGCTTAAGTAGGAATCCCAATAACCTTTCATTTTACACCTCCGTTTTAGTTTTCGATATAATATTATATTTATATCTTAGTCTATAATACCACATTTCATCAAAAAAACAATAAAAAAATCATAGATTTTTTCAAAAAGCCGTAATATTTCCGTTAAAAATCCATAGTCTTTATATAAACGGAGGTCTTTCTCAATGGAAATAAGCTATACGGAGCTTCGCGACAAAGAGGTCGTAAATATCGCCGACGGCAAAAAACTCGGAAGAATCACGGATATCGTATTCTCCTTAAAGGGACGCGTTGCGGGAATAGTCACTCCGGGAGAGCGGCGTCTCTTTAAGAACGGTGCGGAAAACAACGTATTTATCCCGTGGACAAACATTTTAAAAATCGGTAACGACATTATCTTGATAGAATTAGGCGGGAAGCTCCCCGACCAGTTGGAGGATTAAAAAACCGCCTCGCCGAAAAATTCGGGCAGATGAAATTCGGGATACGGATAATCGATTTCAAACAACGTGCCGTAATGAGGAAACTCCGTTTCGTCGCCGCACTTAAAAAAGTTGACATGTACTTTTTCACGCTCCGGGGCAAAGCCCCTTCCGTAAATTTCCTCAATCAAAAAAAACGGGATTTCAAACGACAGCGACCATTTTTTTTCATCTCCGTCCGCGGTTACGTTTAAGTGCTGCGCGTACCTTGCGATCAACTCTTCCCTTTCATCCTTTCCCATGCCGAACCCCAAAATACCCGCTCCCGCCGCATTAAATTCAAAGTTTAAATAGCGCGGGTCGTCGTTAAAGGGCTTTAAAAAGCATTCTACGGCACTATCCTTGTAGACGGGTTCTCCGTCAAGAAGATATTTTGGGAGCGTGTAGGCTTCGCCTATTACAAATTTCACCCACAAGCGATCGCGTCCCCGCGCCAAAAACACGGAAACGGACGGAGCGTAACCGTTCTCCGTCCATTGATAGTTTTGTATTTTTTTTGTTCGGAAGCCGTCCTTAGGCACAATGATTTTTTTGAGCTTTCTCATTTTTACTTCTCTTTTTTAAAGGTATGCCCTTTGTATCCGCCGATTTTACTTTCTCTTTTCTAAAGCTATGTAATCCTTGTATTCGCTGATACATTTATAGTTCGGACGAATGATTTTGCCCTTATTGGACAGCTCCTCGATCCTATGCGCCGACCAACCGACAATTCTCGCGATGGCAAAGATAGGAGTAAACAGCTCGCCCGGGATTCCGAGTGTGGAGTTTACAAAGCCCGAATAAAAGTCCACGTTTGCCGCGACGCCCTTATATATATGACGTTTTTCTCCGATCACTTCGGGCGCAAGCCGTGCGACACGCGAATACAACTCATATTCGTCGTGCAAGCCCTTTGCCTCCGAAAGCTCCTCGACATAGCGTTTGAGTATCTGCGCACGCGGGTCGGACAGCGAATAGACCGCGTGTCCCATACCGTATATCAGCCCCGACTTGTCAAAAGCCTCTTTATTCAGCAATTTTTCGAGATAATCGCGAATGTTTGCGTCCGTAGGCTTTGCAACGCTCTTTTTTATGTCGTCGAACATTTGGACGACCTTGATATTTGCCCCGCCGTGGCGAGGACCTTTTAGCGACCCAAGCGCCGCCGCGATCACCGAATATGTATCCGAACCCGACGACGAAACCACATGTGTCGTAAACGTCGAGTTGTTGCCGCCACCGTGCTCCGCATGCAAAACAAGCATGAGGTCGAGGATTTTGGATTCAAGCTCAGTGTACTTGCTGTCGTGACGCAAGGTATGCAGAATATTTTCCGCCGCAGAAAGCCCCGAAACGGGGTGATGAATAATCAAGCTTTGGTAGTCGTGATAGTGCTGAAACACTTGATAGGAATACACCGACATCAACGGAAATTGTGCAATGAGCTGAATACTCTGTCTTAGGACGTTCGGTATAGAGATATCGTCGGCTTTGTCGTCGTATGAATACAAGGTCAAAACCCCTCGCGCAATACCGTTCATGAGGTCCTTTGACGGCGCTTTCATGATGACGTCGCGGACAAAGGATTCGGGTAGCGTCCTAAAACCCGCCAAAATCTCTTGAAACATGGTGAGCTGTTTTTCGTTCGGAAGACTTCCGAATAACAAAAGATAAGCGGTTTCCTCAAAGCCGAACCGATTGCTCGACATAAAGCCCGACACAATGTCGTTGATATTTATACCGCGGTAACGGAGAATACCCTCGCACGGGGTCTTATTTCCCTCCGCATCACGCTCGAACGCCACTATGTCCGAAATGTCGGTGAGTCCAGCCAAAACGCCGTTTCCCTCAAGATCGCGAAGCCCGCGCTTTACGTCGAACTTGTAGTACCACGCGTCGTCAATCTCCGTACTCTCACGAGCCAAGTCCGCAAGACGGTTTATCTTTGGCATAACGTCGTCCAAAAATTCCTGATAGGCGGCGGTATAGATCGTCGTAGTATTTGTCATTTTAGTTTCCTCCCTTTTATTTTTTGTTTTTTTTGGAAAAATAGAGATCGCGAGACAAAATTGAAAGAACCTGACTACGCGAACTTATTCGCGGTCAGAACCTTGAGAATTCTCTCCGACAAGTGGTCGGCTCGAATTCATAGAAAAATTTTTTCTCGCGCTCTTTTCAAAAACTTTAACGCTTTATTGAATAGCATTACAACGTGCTTTACAAATATTGATTAAAAAAGCAGTGTAATCGGAATCGAATTTATATTATAGCTATCGTACCGCCAACGTTTTAGATTCTTCGCAAGCTCAGAATGACCTCGGCTTTTATATTTTATCCTTAACTTTCAACTCTCAACTTTCAACTTCGCTTCCGTAACCCTTTTCCCTTCCCTTATCGCCTTTTCCAAAATCGCACTCCCCTCGACGAGTACAAAGCCGTGTCCGTCCTTTTCTACCGTTAGCTCTCCGTCTTTTTTCGCATTTTTTGCGATTGAAATATTTTTCGGAGAGAGGTACAGCTTTGCATGCGGACGCTTTTGGATATTATATTCATACACCTTTAGGATTATGTCTGAAATTTCGTGCGTCGTAAGCTCCGACGTATCGACGATGACGTCGTAGTTTCCGTAATCGTCGCAATCCACCCCGTAAAAGTCCTTAAAGCGTTTGATTTCCTCGCTTCGCCGCTCCAAAAGCTCGCTTAACGCGGTCTCTTTGGTCGCGTATTTTTCCTCCTCAAGTATGCGGTTTGAAAAAACGCGCTCCGCGGCCTCCTTAGGCGAAACCGCCAAAAAGACCTTGAATGATTTCGGTACAAAATGCCACGCAAGCCGTGAGTCAAATATCACGTCCCCGTCCTCATGACAAGCGGCGTACTTTTTCATCTCGCCGTCGATCAGCTCGTCCACGGCGCGGTCGCCGCCGATCAGCTTGTTAAACTCAAGGACTGAAACATTGCGCTCTTTAGCCAGCCGCCGCATGATAGTCCCCGTCGAAAAGATTTCAAAACCTCTTTTTTCCTTTAGATGCGCCGAAAGCGTACTTTTACCGCTCCCCAACTGACCGCTCAAAGATATAAACATAGTCTCACCTTGTATACAATAATTATATTTAGTCCTCAATAAAAAGCGTGTGTCCTTCCGAACAAATTTTTATGTTAGCTATTATACGGCTGACGTTTTAGATTCTTCGCAAGCTCAGAATGACACCGACTTTTTTATCCTTACTTTTCAACTTTCAACTTTAAACTTTCAACTTTAAACAAACGAAATCCCGCTAAAGTTTACTTTACCAAAATCGTCTTTATCTCATACGGTGAAAATTTCACATGGTCGAGATCTATACCGCCTATCGGGCGTTCGAGCATATCGGCTTCGTACACCTCTTTGTACGGAAGTCCGATCTTTAGACTTGTGACGGTAGACCGTCCCTCCGTTTCATAAAACCTTAGGATAGTACCGCCGCCGCGATACGCGGGTTTTATTGTTTCGGTCAAAATGTTTTTCTTTCCCGTCAGCGCGGCAGTTGTAATCTCAAGCTCTTTTTCGGTGACGATGAGCGGATTGTTGATTTCGTATCCGAGCGGTATGGTGTTTCCGTCGAATACGCCGCCCTCGTGAGGATACAATACATAGGTAAACGTATGCGTCCCCTTGTCGGCGAGCTTGTCGGGAGAGGTCGTCCGACGCAAAAGATTCAGACTGATCAACCCGTTTTTGATACGGTAGCCGTACTTGCAATCGTTTAAAACAGAAAGCCCGAAACCCATTTTTTCATTTGACACGTCAGCCCACTTGTGTGCGCAGACCTCAAATTGAGCATAGTCCTTGAGTGTCGCCGTACCCGTACTCCGCGTGATATTTCCAAACTGAATGTCATAGGTCGCTTTTTTATCGAATGCGGCGGGATAGATATCCGCTCTCAGCATTTTGTGCTTTAAATTCCAATCGACAACCTCCGTTTCAAAAATCAAATAATCCGCGTCAAACTTTAAAATCACCTTTTGACGGAGAGTGGATCTTCCGCATTTATACGAGGTCTCTCTGACAAGCGACGCGCCGTCTTGATAGGTCTTCGAACCCGTCGCATCATAATAGTATTTTGCGCGGTCGGGATACTTGATATCGATATCCCACGCGTTAAACGACTTTTTTCTGTCGGTATATGCGACCAAACGGTTTGTAAGCCCTTGTACATATTCCCGACCCGTAGCTTTGCTCTTTATGGACGTGATATAGCCAACCGACGAAAATTCAACGGAGATTTTCGCGTTTTCCATGCCGTCTCTCGTGATACGAAAGGTCTTTTCCGCGGCTGCCCCCGCCGGTGTCAGCTTCGCCGACGCATAAGGCATAACGTCCGCTTTGTACCAACTCCCGTTATGCTTTAGGTATTCCGTGCGGATAAACGAGGTCGGATTGACCGCATACAAGCCGCCGTCCTCACCGTAACGCGTCGTATGCGCGGAGAGATATCCCAAAATGGCGTCTTTCATCGCGTTTAGTTCGGCGATAATACGCCCGTATTCGGCGCGGCTCTCCTCATATACGCGATTGATAGACGAGCCGGGCAG
>JAITOQ010000067.1 GCA_031289865.1 Clostridiales bacterium | reverse complement strand
GGAAAAAATATACGGCAAAATCGCGGGAAGATATATCCCCGTGATTTGACGTCCTTTTTTGACGCGGAAGCTTTTTGCCATCTCGACGAGTTCTCGATCGACCTTTGAGAATGCGGTATAGATATTTTCATACACAAGGGGAAAGACCACGAGAAAACCCACCGCAATCGGGAGCTGTTTCGAGCCCAAAAACAAAAGGAGAATTATCACCGCCGCCATCGTCGGCACGGCGCGTGCAATCGTGATAAAAGGATTTAAAAAATGTTTAAGCGGCGGGAACATATGCGCCGCCGCCGCCAAAACAAAAGCGGGTACCGCCGCCGCAAGAAAGCTCAACACGCTTGTCCACAGCGTGTTTTTTATCGCCGTAAAAAAGTTCGCCTTAGCCGCCTCTCCGACAATAGTTTCTAAGGTTTTTAGAGGGGACGGGATCACCCCTATCCTCTCAAAAAAATTCTCCGACGCATACTGCCACAACAGCAGCACCGCCGCCGCTCCAAGTAGCGCGCAAACGCTCTTGACAATCTTATCCCGCGTATTTTTTTTCATTATCCTACATAAAAGAACCCGTCGTCGGGAACCTTTCCCCCGATCAATGCCGCGCTTGACGGACCGTCCTCCAAAATCGCCGTAAGGTACGCCGTCACAGACGCTTTTGCCTCGCCCGCGCTTGTAAAGACGAGCGGCAATCTGCCCGCCTCAACCGCCTTTTGCACCACCGTGCCGTTAGGTATCGACGGGGATTCCAATTCGTTATGCGTAAGCTCTCCCGCCTCAAACGGGTTTAACGCCGCCCACTCCGTGGAGGCTTTTGCCGCCGCTATAAACGCGTCTACAAACGCTTTATCTTTTTCTAAAAGAGACGCCTTAAAGATGATTCCCGCTTGCGGAAAAATCTCTCCCCCGTAATATTTTGCCCATTCGGTCTGTATATTTATCACGGCTTTATATGCGGTAGACGCGGCGACCGCCGTGACGACGGGTTCTGCGAGCATTGCATATTTGACGGGTTTTCCGTCTATCTGTCCGTTTGCCGCAAGCGCGTTTCTCACCGCCGCCGCATCGCTCAGATACACGATATGCACCTTATTATCCCCTACCGTACCGCGAAAGCTGTCGTCCTTTTCATATTGAAGTCCCGCGCCTTTTAAAACGGCGCGGAGGGTAATCCCCGGCGTACCCGCCTCTGTAAACGCGACGACGGTTTCGCCCGCAAGGCTTGAGAGAGATATATCGCCCGCTTGATTTGACACGATATGCAAAATCCCGTATATATTGACCCCCGCAAAGAGGTATCCGCTCCCGTTGTTGTACATCGCCGCGCACACGTTGATCGGCGCGACCGCAATGTCCGCTCTTCCCGCGATCAGTTCGGCGGAAAGGAGCGTCGGCGACACGGTATTATAGGTTATCTCATAATTCTCCGCCACGGTTTGATTATCCGTCCTAAGCTTTGCAAGGCTAAGTAGCGGCGCGCCGTCGGGCATAATCACGGAAATTTGTTCGGGGTCCGTACTCGGCTTATCCGACTTGTCAAAAAGTCCCTTAATCCAATTACACGAGGACATTCCGACGGTCAAAAGCGCGCATACAAGCACGACGGTTAAAAGTTTTGCCAATTGTTTTTTCATTTTTCCACCTCTGTTGTGTCTAATATTATTATACCACAAAAAGAAGGATTCTCAAACAAAGAAACCTATTTTCCTCACAGATTTCTATATTTAGGAAAAACGGCATTCTTTATCGAGAATTATTCTTAATTACACTAATATTTTAATACATTATTAAAAATTTGTCAAACAATTTTATATGCTATTTTAAAAAACTTTTTGAAAGGAAATCCATTCGTCAAAAACTCTTCCCGCTCCCCCGTCGTACTTCTCAAACGCTCCGACCAAACCGCCCTTTGACGCAATCCTATACTTATTCTTTTTTGCGTAATGCCGCAACGCTTTTTGAAAGTTTTTCTCGCCTACCGTGCGGTATAGATCGTGAAAAAGGAGATGTCCGCGGCTATAGACGCCTATCACATATTCGTATTCGGAGAGGTACTCCTTTAGCGGCTTTTCCATAGTCGCGTTTTTGATACCTATCCCCTCCGCAATCTCGTCGAACCGCTTTGCCGCCGTATAATTATATTGATAATATTGCGCCGCCTTTAAGACCCGCCCGTTTTTCCCGAAATACAATTCGGTGGAAAATTCGGTCAAGCCCTCGTCCGTCCAAGCATAGTTTAAATTGTCGTTCCCGACAATCCCGTACCACCATTGGTGCGCGGTTTCGTGAACGATCACGCTCTCCTTGTCCTCCTCTCTTAGCCCTTGATTGATGAGTACAAGATTAGGATACTCCATACCGCCCGCCGTGAGATAGGTCTCGACGGCGCAAAAGGTTTTGTACGGATACGCTATAAAATATTCCCCGAAAAACGTAAGCGCGGAGAGAGCGAGCGCGGCTTTTTTTTCCGCGTTATACTCGCCCGCATTCCCCTTGATATAGTAATATTTTACGGTTTTTCCCTTGTTTTTTTTCGTTTCTATACCGAATTTTTCGGAGAGACAAAGCGCGAAATCACGGATACGCTTCCCCTCAAATTTAAAGAGCTTTCCCCGTCCTCCCTCATCACTTTTTTCCGACGCAAGATTACCGCTGTGCGCCGCAACATACGGCTTGTCCGTCTTTAAATCGACTTTGTAGTCGGCATCCTCACTCAAAAACGGGTCGCCGAGAGGTAGATAAGGACACTCGACAAAGCCGCCGTCCGCGTACACGCAAGCGATGGGAAAAAAATTCGTCAGATTGACTATGCCGTCATAATAGCCGAACCGTAGATTAGTTTGAGGTATTTTCACCGAAAAAACGATCTCTATACCTTCGGCGCGCTTGTTGAGGAGGGGCGACCCGAATACCGCGATAAGGATATTCTTGTCCTCGCCGCCTATCTCAAAGCCCGCGTCCCGTCCGCCCGTCTTTACGCTCTCTATCTCGATAAATCCGTAATCGATCCCCGCGGGATAAGCGTCCGCTATTCCGCTCTCGTAATACGGCTTTATTTTCGCGTTTTCGCGGAACGCGTTCGGATAGAGATTAAAACGGAGTTCTTTGAGGGTATCACCCGTTTGATTGACATATGTCACGGTCTCCGTGGCGTACAAGGTCATGGCTTCGCTGTCGAGCCTAAGCGTCAAATCGTATTTTGTGCGCCCCCCGTCAATAGCAAAGACCGCGATCGCCCCCGTCGCAAACACCGTGAATATCAGTATTAAAATAAGCAGAATTTTTTTGTTTTTTTCTTTTTTCTTCATAGGATAATCTTATGCGGCAAATCCTACATAAATTCCCAAAAACCGTTCAAACTACTCCCATACCGCAAAACAAAAAGGAGTTTAAAATGCCAAAAATAAAAAAAATAATTATAACATGTTCTTTCATTCTGTCGGTAGCCTTAGCCGGTCCCGTTCTGAAGTTTTTTAACCGTACCGCAAGCGCGGGTATCACGGAATGCACCGCGGCGGCAGAAACAAAGCCTCTCGCCGCAACCACCGCGGAACACACCGCGGCGACTGCCGCAACTACAAAGCCTCTCATCAATGTTTACAAGAGCCTAAACGACTACTATATCGAATTTTTTGAAAAAAACATAGTCAAAAAACAAGTCGTCACCCAATATTCCGAAGCCGACCTAAAAAAGCTTGCGGAAGAAAACGGAGTGGACTTTTACAAAATGCGCGTCATGCTCGTCGTCCAAGCGATTTACGAAAAAAACAATACGCCGAAAGAGCTGAAAGAAATCAAAAAAATGTCCGTCGGTCAGCTCACCAAGGTCATCTACGAAACAAAGCGCAGTTTTTTTGACTCGCTCACCGCCGAGGAAAAAGCCCGTTTTGACCGCGAATACAGAGAGCATAAATCTAAAGTTGAAAGTTGAAAATTGCGGATAAAAAAATCAGAATGACGCCTACTTTTTATCCGCAACTATTCACTGTTTCACTATTTCAATTTATCACTAACCCCGATAACCGCCGCCCCCAAAAGATATGGCTCGTTTCTACACCGCGTGATTTTAAGTATCAGCGTATCGGTTTCGACAGCGGGAAAGCGCGCTAACCGATTCATTCCGATGATAGTTCCGTCAAATATTTTTTGCGTGCCGCTATCCGTGACCGCATAAAGCGACCACTCTTCCACGCGCTGCGAATAGTCCGTGTTCTCCCTTATGAGGAGTGCGCGGACTTTTGTCTTTTTAAAGGATACCGTGAGGGTGCGTTCCCCTCCGTCATAGCGTAAAGAGGTCAATTCTATCCTATCGCTGCGGTCTTTTTGAATGCGCGCCCCCAACCCCTCAAGCCTTTTTACGTCCTTTTTGTCCAACAAGCCCTTTTTATTCGGGGGAATATTGAGGAGTAAGAGGCTGTTATTTCCGACCGTGCGGTCATAGAGCTTCATAAGCGCGCCGACCGACTTCACCGAAAAATTTTGGCTTTTGTGATGAAACCACCCTTTGCGTATCGAAACGTCAGCCTCCGCGGGATACCATTTAAATTCGCCGTAACGCGCCAAAACCTCTCTGCTCCCAAGATCCTCGACAAATTCGTCGACGCGCTTTTTTTTTAATCCTTTGAGATCGTCGGTTTTTTGACTTTCACTCAAAACTTCGCTCCCCTCGACGGGGACGACGCTCCATTCGGAGCTTCTTGTCCGTCCGCTTTCGTTCCCTATCCAACGGACGTCCGGCGCGCAATTTGCGAGAACGATATTCGGTTGATATGAAAGGGCGGTCTTGTAAATCCGTTCAAAATCATATTTTTGTACGGGCTTGCCGTCCTTTTCCGCGCCGCAAGCCCCGTCGAGCCAAAGCATAAAAATCTCCCCGTAATCCGTCATGAGTTCGGTCAGCTGCGCTATATAAAAGTCGTTGTACGCCTCCGTGCCGTAGGACGGCGCGTTTCTGTCCCACGGCGAAAGGTACAGCCCAAGCCTAAGCCCGTACTCCTTACACGCACCTTGCAGCTCCGCGACAATATCCCCCTTGCCGCCCTTGTACGGCGTATTTTTGATACTATGCTCCGTGGTCTTTGTCCGCCACAGACAAAAGCCGTCGTGGTGCTTCGCGGTCAAAACCACGCCTTTCATTCCCGCCGCACGAATAGCACGACACCACTGTCCGCAATCCGTCTCCGTCGGATTAAAAATCGAGATATCCTCTTTTCCGCTCCCCCATTCTTTCCCCGTAAACGTATTTACCGTAAAATGCACAAAGGCATAAAACCCCATCTCTTGTACGATTTTTTGCCGCGCATTAGGGACGATAGAGGTATAGAGCTTGAGCCTACGCTCCTCTTCCGTCAAATCAAATTTTGTTTTGTCCGTCATAATCTCACCTCAAAAAACAACCTACCGAACTCCGTTCGGTTTCATGCTTGATATTATAATAGTCTAAATCAAGGATTTTGTAAAGTAAAAAACAGTAAAAAACCCCTTTTCGGCTTGTCAGCTCCGAAAGGGGTTTTTAGAAGGAGAATTTATGAAGAAGTGGTACGCTAATTTATTTTTGATGGAGGTATGAAAATCTGCTTTCCCAAAATTTTAGCTCGACGCGGCTATACGCTTTGTTTTCGCTAACCTCGATCGTCGTTTCGTCATCATCGCGGCTTGTTTGTTCGCCGATATACGCGGCAAGCGGTGCGGTTTGAGCGTCGTCCGAAGTGTTTCCGTCGGGTTCCGTGCGCTCGATAGCCGCCGTCGCGTTTAAATAATCCGCAAGGTTGACGGCTTTGGTCAAAGAGGGACTCTGATGCGACGCAAGCATCATCAACAAGACGATAAACGTATTCATCTATTCCCTCCTTTTCCGTTTTCGTAATCTACCCTCATATTATAGATAGTATTTATGAAATCCCCGTGAAACAAAAATTAAATTCGTGTTAAGTTTTTTAATGCAGAATGCAGAATTGCAGAATTGCAAAATGCAGAATTGCAGAATTGCAGAATGCAGAATTGCGGATTTTTTAAAAAACAGGTGTAATCCGAATAATAAAGTAAGTGTCATTCTGAGCTTGCGAAGAATCTCGAACGGCAACCGTCCCACTGTTAACACAAAAAGTTGAGGTCATTTTGAAACCAAATTTATGTTTTAGCGGTTATATTACCGTTTGAGATTCTTCGCTCCGCTCAGAATGACATCTGCTGTTTGCTCCGCAATGACACCTACTTCTTTTAATCCGCAATTCTGCATTCTGCATTAAAAAAGCATTTTGCATTAAAAAAAGCATTACTCATTAAAAAAGCATAAAAATCGACAATCTTTCCCCTCATTCATCGGTGCGCTCCGTCATTGATAGAATTATGAATGCGGTATTTTTAATCATCATGGTTGTTTCGCTTGGGATTTTGACGGTACTAAAGCCCGAAGCCGTCCTCGGTATTATGATAGACGGCGGCAAAAGCGCGCTCGATCTGTCGCTAAAAATGATCGCTATATATGCGGTGTGGCTCGCCGTCCTCAAAATCGTGGAAAAATGCGGTTTGGACAAAAAGCTCACCTCGCTTTTTTCGCCCGTCGTAAATTTTCTCTACAAGGACGAAAACAAGCGCGCAAAAGCCTACATCACCATGAACATGACCGCAAACCTCCTCGGCATGGGCGGCGCGGCGACCCCGCTCGGTATCAAAGCCATAAACGAGATGAACCGCGACCCCGACAAAATCCGCGCCACAACCAACATGATACTGTTTTTCGTCATAAACGCAACCTCTCTCCAATTCATTCCCGCGACCGTCATAGCCCTCCGCGCCGAAGCGGGGAGCGCGACCCCGTCGGATATCCTACTCCCGAACGTCATCGCCTCGATACTCTCCGCGGGCGCGGGGTTTTTTATCGTAAAAATCTGCAGCAAGATACTGCGCTCGCGCTCACACAATAAGTAACAAGTAATAAGTAATAGGTAATAGGTAATAAGTGAGGTTGTTATAGAATGCAAAATGCAAAATGCAAAATGTAAAATGTAAAATGCAGAATGCAGAATGCAGAATTGCGGATTTTCAAGAAGTCGGTGTCATTCTGAGCGAAGCGAAAAATCCAAAACGATTTCTCCGAATCACATCTCTTTAAATCCTTACTTATTACCTATTACTTATTACCTATTACCTATTACTATAAGGATTTATAATGGCAAACTTTATTCTTCCCTTCCTGATCGCCGCGCTTTTTATCTACGCCGCAATCAAGCGAATCCGCGTATACGACAGCTTTATCGATGGGGTCAAGGACGCGTTAAAGCTGGTCTACTCGGTCTTTCCCTACCTTGCGGCAATATTTATCATGGTCAATCTCTTCCGCGCAAGCGGCTTAAGCGGTTATGTCACAAAGCTTTTGTCAAAGCCCATGTCGCTTTTGGGTATCCCCCCCGAACTTACGGAGCTTATCCTCCTCCGTCCCTTTAGCGGTAACGGCAGTCTGCTCCTCCTTGAGGACATCTACGCCGCACACGGCGCGGACAGCTACATAGCGCGTACGGCAAGCGTCATCGTCGGCAGCTCCGACACCGCGTTCTATATCGCGGCGGTCTACTTTGCCGAAAGCAAGGTGACCAAACTGCGCTACGCAATCCCCGCCGCCCTCGCCGCAAATTTTTTGGGTGTGATTGTCTCTTGCCTTGTCTGTAGGTTTCTTTAATGCAGAATGCAGAATTGCGGATTTAAAATAGATACATTCATCGCTGACAAAAAGCCGGTGTCATTCTGAGCGAATGCGAAGAATCTAAAACGTCGGCTTGACCACAATCCCGCTCATCGGTTGATACCTATCCTCTCTGATTTTGACGGATTTCACGAGTGCGCCGTCCATATAATAGTCGACAAAACCCTCGCTCGTGCAACCGTTCGAGCCGTTGGATATTCTCAAAAATCCCTCTTCGGGAATCTCGTAGCTCCCGTCGTTTTCTATAACGCTGTCGGTACAGCCTACAATCTCTTTTACCTCGCTCCGTAGCTTTACCGTCAGCCCCTTTTCAATCGGCATTCCGTAAAAAGAGATTTTTAACCGTTTCCCGTCCGCATTCGCCGCGATATAGAGCGGAAAACCCGTATTGTTTTTACATCTAAGGTCGTTGTATTGACTGACCATAGCGTCAAACGAGGGCTGTACATAGCTCACCATCGCGCTGTGCTGTTTCGCCGCAACAATAGGTATATCCGCATACAACGCCGCGTTATAGAGGGTTGTAGAGACTTGACATACCCCTCCCCCTATTCCGTCCACCAGCTTGCCCTTTGAAATAATCGGAGCGGATTTAAAGCCCCGTTCCTCCGTCCTCCGCCCGACGGTTTTGTTAAAGGAAAAAACCTCGTCCGCGGGGACAACGACGCCGTTTAAGAGCGACGCCGCAAGCGCGATATTCGCCTTTCTCTCCGCCTTAGAGTACTCGTAGCCCGTCGAAAAACCCGCACGGTATTTTGTCCTCTTTGCGAGTTCTTTCGGAGTATTTTCCGGCTCGAAGGCTTGAGTTTTCAAAAGGAATTTCATTTCTGTTTTTCCGATTTCGCCGCGAACCGCCCGATTGAGCGCGGAGGTATCCAATCTCTGTCCGTTACACGCCTCCGTATAGGCGAATTTTTCTTTAGCATCGGGCGAAAAAATCGCCTCCGAATCCCTCCCCGCACGGAAAAACAGCCGCTCCAATCTCTCGATATCCTCCGCATATCCGCGGTACAGCTCCCCGATCGCACACGTTTCGGAATACCCAAGCTTTATAAAATGCCCGACAATCCTCCTCCCCTCCGTACCCGTAATTTTAGGATAATTACACGCATATTCGGCGGTATAGAACGCCGCGCCGCCCTCGATAGCATACTCGATCCTCACCCTTGAAAAAGCGGGCGAGCACACGGAAACGGACGCGCCAAACTCCGACCGTTCTCCATCGTTCACAACCAACGCGCAAAAATCCGATTGTCCCTCTCCCTCGTTCGTTGCAAACGATCCGACCTCTCGTAGGGGACGATGCCTATATCCTCCCGTATCCGCTGTCCCCACGCCGCAAAAAATCATAACGACCGCAAAAAAAATATTTACCCAAAATAAGTACCGTCTAAAAGTCATCGTTTCACCGCCCAACATATTACCCTTAGTATGCGAAACGACGAGGATATCATTCAAAAAAAATTATCTGCTTTAAATTCATTCCATTAAAAAAAACAAGGTCGGCGCATTTCCGCTCCGACCTTGTTTCTTCTCTTTATCACTTAGTACATTTCTTGCCGAAAGATGCTATTCCTCTTTCTTTGTTTCCCCGTCTACCTTTTCTTCCCCGTCTGCTTTTTCTACCTTGTCCGCGCAAGCTCTGCACGCTTCGCACGCACCGCCGCTGCCCGACCCTTCACAGCAGCCGCCGCCTTTTTTGCGTTTTCTGACGTTATAGACAATCGAAAATGCGACCAAGCCGACCGCGCAAATAATTACGACAATACCGATCCAATCCATATTTCTGTCCTCCTAAAAAGTATTAACTTCCGACTAAATAAATTTAGCTTCCGACCTTTAATTCGTCTTGTTT
>JAITOQ010000057.1 GCA_031289865.1 Clostridiales bacterium | reverse complement strand
CCGTCTCTTGTAACGGTATTTATAGAGATATTCGCATACAGCTTAGGCAAAACAAGCTCATACATATGAGCGCGTTCTCCGTCGAGGGTAAGCCCCGCAAGCGTCACTCCGATACCGAGTCCCGCGCTTATAGCGTCAAATTTTGCCGAAAGGCTTCCGACCAAGCCGAGAGTATCTCCGCTCACCGCATTCATCACGTACGGCGTTCCCGTGATCGCGGCGGTATCCTTGCCGTCATACAGCTTGTCGAGCGCGGAAACGCCCGCGACCGTCACTATCCTTTTGTCCATCTTTAAGGTGTTTCCGACAAAGGTCAATTCATAATTTTTTGCCGCCGCATACGGTACGGCGGTCTGTTCCTCCGTCGTCAAAGCATATATGAGCCGAAGCCCCGTCAATTGATTTTCCGACGTGTCGCCCGCCGCAAAGCCCTCAAACTCATATTCGACCGAAATGATTTCGCCGTAAACGACCTCCAACGGATTTTTTACCGTGATTGTGAGCCGCGCTTTTTCGACGGTCAAAATTCCCGCGGCATAGACAAAGCTATAGTTTTCAGCCTCCGCGCCGTCCGCGCAAAGCGCGTAAATTCCGACGTCCGCTCTTGTAAAGACGCGCCCGTCGAGATAGAATACCAAACCCAAAAAATCTATTACCGATTCCGTTTCGAGATTTACAAAGCCGCTCACCGTGTAATCGAATAAAAACGGCGCGCCGTAGACCGTACTTTGATCCGTCAGCGTAAACCGCAACACGGCTTTTTGCACCGTCAAAATCCCCTCGCAAAATTCTATCTCATAGTTTGAATTTGCACCGCCGTAAGGCTTAATCAGATATCGTCCGGCATGTAGTCTTGTGACCGCCGTCAAAATCGGATTTGCGAATTCCGTATCGTCTATAGCATAAACCGCCATGCCGAGACTCCCGACCGACTCGCGTGAATCGTTCGGCGCAAGGTTAAAAAACCTAAAACCGTATAACGGAAACCCGCCGTAAACCGATTCGGCGTCCTCCGCGGTGATCGTCAAATGGCGCGGACGGATAGTGATAGGCTCGTCGGGATTTTCAACCGCCACAAGATAACACGCCGTGACGTCCTCGCCCGCGTACATAATCCTATACCCCGACGAGAGATATTGCATCGCGGACTCGCCCGTCTCGCGGATGATAAAAAGGATGTCACCCTCACACAAACCGTCGGAGGTCCCCGTCCACGACGGCTCCGCGTCCCCGTAGATTTTGTGTTGCAAAGGGATTATCCTAATAGATATCGCCTTTGGACGGACGACTACCGTTCCCGTGAGATTGACGATATTGTAGTTTGGCGCGCTCCCGCCCGCGAGGGTCACGCTGTGCCGTCCGACCTTTAGCCGCCCTCCGTCAAAATACGGCAAAACCGAAATTGCATTCGCGTCGTCTCCTACCGCAAAGCCGTTAAAATAAAATTCAAATACATGCCGACCGCCGTATTCAGTTTCGACGTCAAGAAAGCCGGCGGTTAAATTCCGCTTTTCTACAATCAAGACGCATTCGCTAAATGTGACGTTGTAGTTAGGCGCGTAAAGACCTCCCGCTTTTAGCTTGTAAGTCCCGACGTCGAGTTTTTCGCCCTCATAATAGCGTCTGTAACCGCTCCCGCCGTCGATTGTGAGATAAAATTCTCCGTACAAGAGGAAGTTCGGGTCGTTGACCGACATGCCGAACCGCTTTCCGTCGGTCATCTCGTCGCCGTAAACCGAATGCGCTGCGTTTGCCGTATAGAGCTGCGTGTCCTCATCGATCCCGCCGTAAGAAATAGTCAATTCGGCTCTCAAAATCTCCGCGCCGTACAGAATAAAACTGTTTGGAATATGATAAAAATCCAACGCACTCCCGCCGAATTTTACGTTTGAAAGAACAATGTACTGCCCCTCCGCATTCGCATTCGGATAGCCGAACGAAGCGCGGATCGGGTCGCCACCCGTAAAATCATTTAAGACGGCGAGATCTCCCTCTGCATACGGATTTAAAATATACAAGCCTTTTTCGCCAAACGTTAGCATGTCCGCGCTCAGCCCCGTCGTTCCGTCGTAAACCTTTTCCGCACTAACCCCGCCGAGGATCACGACGCGCATTTCCTTTTTAAACACGACCGTCAAAACGCTTTTTTCACAGACCTCGCCCGTCCGAAAGGTCGCTTCATTTAAGTTGCCGATAGCTATAGCTTCGCCGCGCCAAAGGACGCTCTCGACGACATAATATTCGCCCGCCGTCACGGTAATATCGAGTACGCTCCTAAAATCCGTTTTAAATTTTCCGTTCACCTCCGTACCGTTCGCCGTAACGCGCCCCGCACCCGTTACCGTCACCGTCACGACGGGACGCGGAAGCTGATGATTAAAAATCGGATAACCTTGATTGATCTCATACCCCGCAAGATCCTTTCTGTACGCGCCGTCCGCGAGTGCGGAATGCTTAGGTTCATTTAGGATATTGAGAAAAGCGTCGGTCTTAAAAAATTCCGCGCCGTGCTCCGAAAGCCCCGCTTCGCGACCGCCGTCGTTTTGCCCGACCCACGGAAACGGAGATTCCAAAGCATAGCTCTCTTCAAGTGCGCTAAATCCGTCCGCATGTCCCGCAAGCCGACCCACGATGACGTTGACTTGACCGTTTTCGATAATGGAGCGCAAGAGAATTTCCGCATAATTGACACAGCCGACGAGTCGCGAGCCGATAGCTTCGCCGACGATTCCGCCGACATAATATGCGCCGAGATAAGACACGGTGATATCTGCCGCGTTGTAACAGCCCAAAAGCTCCGTCCCCTCCGCGACCGCCACAAGTCCACCGACCGTACCGTATTCCTTTTTGACCGAACCGACCGCCGCACAATTCAAAATCACACTGTCTTTTGCGTACGCGGCAATACCGCCGAAGCTGTTTCGGTTGTTGTAGCTCTCCGCGTCAAGTCTGACAGTCACGCGCTCGACACGCGACTCCGCGACCGCCACGGCAAGCATACCGCCGTCATGCCCGTACCCGTCCGCAAAGAGAACCTCCAAAAATAGGTCGGTCACAACCGCCCGCTCAAGAGAATAAAATAACGGCGCGCCCGTCAAAAGCCGATTGCCGTTACCGCGAAACGTCCCCGAAAACGGTTTGTCCGATCTCCCGACCGTAAAATTTGTACGCGTTTCGATATCGTCCGTCAAAAAAACCGTCTTTTCCGCAAAGGAAATCCCCTCGTCAACCAACGCCGCCAACCCTCTCAACTTGTCAATTGTGTCAATCGAATAAGTTTCGGCGCGCTCTGAATACCAACCCGTATCCGTCGTTTCCGCGACCGTTGACAGCGAATTTGCCGCCGTCGCGACCGTTGCCCCCGCGTTTACCGCCGCCATTCCGTTTTTTAAGAGCGTCGGACAAAACGCCGCCGCAAAAAATAAAAACACACAGACGAAGCCCACCGCTTTTGTTCTTTTCATTATGTACCTCCAAGCGATATAAAAGACCGAAAAGCCCTTTAAAATCAAAGTGTACTAATGATACCAACGTATATGCCTAAAGTCAAAAAAGATTTTTTTCCGAAAAGGATTTTTTTTGTTGAGATATACGGATTTATAAAAAAAGAAAAGGATTCTAAAAAATAACGAACCCTTTTCCCTATGTTTTGCGGACTTTTTATTCCGTTTTTTTATAAAAAAAGGGGCAAACCCGATTAAAGAGCTTGCCCAGACGTTACGGCGATTTTTTAATAAAGCCGAGGCACGGCGTTTCATCGCCGCTGTCTTAAGTATTATAGTACGTTTTTGCTAAAAAGTCAACGGTTAAAAAACAATTGCAATTAAGATTTCGTGTTTTTAAAAAACAATCTTAAGATCGATTTGACAAATTTTGGGGGTTTAAAACAAACGATACGCATAGATATTCTCCTTAATCCTTATTTTATATTTAAGAAAATCAACGCGCTCCCTTTATCGATTTTGATTCGGATATTCTCATCGACGCTCACATTTGAGATACCAAGCGAGGACAGCTTTGAAACGCGCACATTGTTTAAAGGATATTTCAGCCCTTTTGTTTCTATTATATGCGCGGCACTCGTAAAAGGTACTATAGAAACGAAAATATTTTTTTTAACTTTTTTTTCAAGCGTATCGAACCGCCGATCTATATAATGTATCTCAACGTCCTCGTCATACGCAACCGCCCGCATATCAAGCCTCGCCGCAAGAGCCATGAGCGCGAGGTTTGCCTCAACATGATCCTGCCTCCCGCCGAGCGCACCGTACAAAACGATCTCACTAAAGCCATTCTTCGCCGCATACCTTACGCACAACTCGCCGTCCGTCATGTCCTTGTCGCACGGATAATGCACCCTCAAAACCCCCGACGGAATACTCTCCGAAAATTCGCCGATAGAATCGCCGTCGCCCAAAATAACGTCGGGAACAACACCTATCCGACTAAGCAGCTTATATCCGCCGTCCGCGCAAATTATATAGCCGTCCGATAACCGCTTAGGAATATATTCGCCGTTTAAGACAATCACTGCCGTACGCATGGCGGTACTCCTTTTTTATTTTTCTTGTGTAGTGTTCTACAAAGCGTTCCTGTTTGGAGTATTCTATAAAACGCTAATTCATGTAGTATTCTATAAAACTCTGTTTTGTAGAATACTATATTTGTGTTTTTGCCTTGTTTTT
>JAITOQ010000036.1 GCA_031289865.1 Clostridiales bacterium | reverse complement strand
TTTCTCGTGCTTTTTCTCTTTGATTTTGACAAATACGGCGGCGGCGAGCTTTAGCGCGAGGGTAAACGTCCTATAGAAAGGAGGGGTTTTGGGGATCGCAGCGGAAACGGGAGGAACGCTTTTTTCGCCCTCAAAGCGAATCAAAACCGCGGGTTCGGAACAGTCGCCGACGGAGTTTTTGCAGAGCTGTTCGATGAATTCGCCGTCTATGACAAGCGCATGTCCGTCGGGGGAAACGAGGTCGGTGATTTCTCTCTCTATGCCGCGTGTTTCCGTGCTATTATCGGGGGGAAAGCCGTCGGAATTTTTCGTTTCTATACCGCCGTTTTCGAGCCGTTTTAGGTCGCTTGCGTAGATTTTTCTACCCGTTAGAGATTCGTCAAAATACACGGTCAGACGGGAAAAATATCCGAGTACGGCAAGGTCGCCGCCTATCGCGCCGACCTCCCAACGGACGTCGGCGGGAGCTTTAAAATAGCCCTTTTCGGGGGTGACTCTTCCGAGCGCGGCGATGACCAACGTGCCGTTAGGGTTTCTCGATGCGGCGAGATAGGGCATTGTATCGGTCGTATCGACGGCTTTAGCCGAATGTCTTTCGGCGGTGTAGAGCGCGCTTTGGTCGGTAAAAACGGGCGGGTTTACGTTTCTTGCGATTATGCGCGGCGCGCTTTGCGCGATAAATTCCTTTTTGCAGTAGGGCTTCCAACTCTGATCTGGAGTAAATTTCCAACGGTCGGTGTTTTTTTCCTTTGAGAGGTAGGTTGCGCCGATATTAGCCCTAAAGGGCGGCGCGATTTTATGTAAATTTACGGCGCGGATTACCTCGTCAAGCTGTTTTCGTGCGGGGCGCGTCGTCGGGAAAACCCCCGAACCCCCGTATGCGACGTTGGGAGGAGAGGTTGCGGGCGCGTCGCCGATACCGTAGCGCATGACCCCAAAGCTAAGTCCGAGTGCGGAGGAGAGATAAAGCTCGTCCTCCGCGTTTATGTAGCCGCCGCTCTTTGTAGGATAGCGGAGGAGTGAGGCAACACGCGAGAGTGTCGTCGGTATAGAGAGGGGATATGTGACGTCGTAGGTACGGAAAATGTCCGAATAACCGAGGCGAAAACGGCTTGCGGCTTGTGTAAAAAGCCCCTCCCGACCGCGCTTGTTCAGCGGTGCGCGAATGAACGCATTTTCGAGAAGAAGCGAGGGATAGATCTCTTTTTTTAAGTCGTATAAAAGGGCTTTGTGCTTGTCGGAAATATCATAATCTCCCCAATCGATTTTCCAATACAAGACGTTTGCGGACAAGCTCCACGAGAGACGGCGCGACCAATATTCTTTAAAGTCCGCGTCCTTGTCCTCGATCTCTTCGGCATACGCGACCGTCGGACTTATCCACAGTCCCAAACCGCGCCAACCGAGTTTTTTTACATTGTCGGAGAGGGTTTTCAGCCGTTCGGCCGGGGTATTGCCGTAGTTTGGAAACTTGTCCGCGCCTATCTGACAACCGCCGACATAAGGACGAAACCATTCGGATTCCTCACGCGTTTTTCCGCAGCTGTCCCTCAAATCCCAACCGTCGTCCACCAAAAAAATCAAGTCCCCCCGCGGCTCCTCGTGCATACTGACTGCAATCCCGTTTTCACCGAACAACCCCTCATGCGATAGAATGTCGCGCACGGTCAAGGTCTTGTCCGGCGTATGGTCGGGCAGCCATTCCATGACCTGCCATGTGCAATAATAGTCTGTATGCGGACAATCGATAAAAAGTTTTTCCATACCGACATTATAGCATACGGCAGAGAGAAAAGCAATGATTTAAAATTGCTTTCTATAAGCCCGTCATTTTAATATAATTTATTAGTTCTATCAATGAATTTTTTCCGTAAAAGAGTTGTCTTTTTTTTGAAAATGTGATATTATAATTTTATAACTTTCTTAAAATCTATAAAAAGCGAGAGGTGACGGTATGGGAAGAACTCAAAAAAGACAGAAATGGTTAGTTTTGTTGTACGCGATGTGTTTCGCGGTACTTGCGACGGTGTTCGGGGCGTGGGTATTGCCCTTTGCGAACGCGTCGTATGCTCAATCGGGGGATACCGAATTATATATCTCCGACTACACGGCAAACGCGGGCGACACTATCGAGCTCGAGCTGCGCTTGACGGGCGGTAGCTTGGAGGAGTTTGACGTCGGTATAAATCTTCCGACCGGTTCGACGGAATATTTAGGCTACACCAAGGTATTTACGGCGGTCGATGCGGACGAGGTGTTCGGCGTGGTGAAAGACGGCGATACACTGTATATTGCATGGCGGTCGGCGGGGTTCGGCGAAGCGGCTCAAAATCAAACGCTGTTAAAAATCAGCGTCAAGATAAAATCAGTCCTTCCGACCGGTACAAGGATTCCTTTAATCACTACAAATTACATAAACAGCGTCAAGGGGTCGGGTAACGCCGGCTTCAGATTTGGGAGCATTTATGTCGGGGTTTCGCCGTCTTACGTCGATTCTATCGACGGCGCGCTCGAAAACGCGTTTAAAAACAGCTTTGAGAGCGAGTATTTAAACGCGAATATCAGCGCGGAATATCGGCAAACCTATAAAAATTCTTACCTAAGCTCATTGATTTCCGAAGAGGATTTTGCCGATCAAGAGACCGGTTACGACGCTATCATTAGGGCGAACGCGTCGCTTCACGCGGTCAACCGTGCGATAGATCCGTACGGTGCTTTTGTCGGGAGCTGGGAGGTCGACAACCGCGACGGTCTCTATGAGTTTGACGAGGGCATATATTGGAAAGACGGGGATATTTACGCCGATAGCGCGTTTTTGGGACTGTTGTTTCTCGGGAACGGGTTAGACGGTCAAAACGCAAAGCTTTATTCGACGGTTCGCTCTCTTACCGACCTTGTCGAGCTTTATTCGGGCGCGGCGGGAGTAGAAAAGGACTTCGGCGCGATTGTAAAATCTCTTATCCGCCTTTATTACAACGCGGTAACGTACGGGGTGTCGGGGGGCGAAGATTCTACCGAAGCTAACGAGCCCTTAGAGGACGCCGAAAGCTTTTTGGACGATATACTCGAGCGTTACGGTTTGAGCGAAAACTCAAGCTTCACAGACATCGTAAATTCGCCGTTGTTTCTCCGCGAAGTGAGTACAAGCGGCGCGACGTCCACATATGTTTTGACGATAAATCACGCCGAGGTGATAGAGCTTGTCAAGGAGTATTTGGTTCGTGAGGGAGAAGACCCGTCGATTGCGGATATATTTAACGCGTCGCGTCTGTCCTTTACGGTCAACGTGAGCGGCGGAAAGATATCCTCGCTCTTTTTGTCCGGGGTCACGGGAGTGTATTATGACGACGTAGAATCTATTTCCTTAGGCTTGTCGCTTGCCGCGGTCTTTGACTACGCGACGGTTCCCGAGATTGAATTTCCGGACGAAACGGGAGCGGCGGAGTTTACGGCGCGGAGCGAGGTATTAGACGGAATCAATACGATTATCGAAAACAGCGGAATCGCGGGCGCGGATATGACAAAGCTCAAGGAACTTACAAAGCTTGATCTTAAGCTCCTTGCTATGTCGTTAAACGGCGCGGAATATCCGCTTTTGAGCGCGGAGCTTTCGCAAGGAGAATTTGAGCGCGTGTTTTTACCGATATTCGGTGAAGATAACGACGAATATCTTGATTTTCAATCGGCGATCGGCAAGATTGTCTTGATGATAGCCGTGCATGGTCCAAATTCCTTTTCGTATTCGCTTATCCGCACGGAGAACGAAAAAATTACCGCTTCGCTATCCCCGTACGACAGCGCGATAACGGGTGGAGATTATGCCAAAATCAGTCAGTATCAAAGGCTGACCGACGGCACTTATGCGTTTTATGAGTATTTTGGAGATAACGCCGATTTTGTCATAGCCGCTTCCGTCGACGGAAAGCCCGTGACAAAGATACAAAACAATGCGTTTAGTAAAAATTCCAATATCTTGCGGAGCGTCGTGATACCGTCTACCGTAAGGACGATAGGGAGATATGCTTTTGACGGTTGTAGTAGCGTCGAGTCGGTCGTCTTTGAGGGTGTAAGTACTCTTGAAACGATTGAAAACCGCGGACTTTATTTCGGATCGGATAGTCTTTTGCTGTCCTTGCCGACAAGCGTGAAGTATATCGGGTGGTATGCGTTTGATGCGGCTATCTTGGCTCTGGGTTGGACAAATGCAAACGATATTCCAAAATCACTAAACAACTCTTTGATGAACAACGGGATCAATTATCCAATCGTACTGATTCCGAACGGAACTTACGCGATATACGAGGAGATATTCGGGGAGGGCAATCGGGTTGTTTTGGTTGAGGAGTCAAACCTTATCGACGGAAAATACGTCTTGGCGAGCGACGGAACGACCCTCCTCCGATATATCGGAAAAGGCAGTCACGTTGTCATTCCGGCATATATTACGGCGATAGGCAGAGATGCGTTTCCGAGGACAAATAACGACAATTATTCTTTCCGCACGGTAGAATTTTTGATGGCAACACCGCCGGCGTTTTCGGAGGAGGATACTTTATATTATTATTTTGCGGGAGGAGTGATTCTCATCGTTCCGAACGGGTCAAAGGCGGCTTATGCGAGCGTCTTTAGCGGTTACGGTCAGCAGATTTTCGAGAGGGGGGAATTGACCGGTGATTTTGTCATCAATTCAAACAATGTCCTACTTGCGTATATCGGGACGGATACAAACGTTGTGATTTCCGACGGGATTACGGCGATCGGCTTCCGTGCGTTCTATAATTCGTCCGTTACGACCGTCACTATTCCGTCAAGCGTACTTCGGATAGAGAGCAACGCTTTTTACGGCGCGTCAAGGCTTACGACTATCGGCTTTAGCGGCGCGGTCAATCTTGTGTACATAGGCTCTTACGCGTTTTCCGGGACGCTACTTTGTGACTTTGAAATTCCGTCCGCAGTGACGACGATCATCTCAAACGCGTTTTTTGGGGTGCGCGGGGTGACTGTTGCCGCCGGAAATACGGGATACAAGATATTAGACGGGATTCTCTATGACAACCCCGTGACAAATATCGTCTCATTGACGGGCGATATCGGAGCAGATATCGTGATTGCCGAGGGGATTACAAAAGCCGATTATAATTTTTACAGTTTATTTAACGGCACAAACGGGACAGTGCGCAGTATTGCGCTGCCGTCGACATTGATTGAGATTTGGAGCAATTCATTTGCGTATTTTTATAATCTCACCTCGATAACATTT
>JAITOQ010000013.1 GCA_031289865.1 Clostridiales bacterium | reverse complement strand
GTTTCGGCGTGGGAAAACGGCGACAACGAACCCGATATCAAGACAATCAAACAGCTTGCAATCTTTTTTAACGTGACCGCCGACTACCTCATCGGACTTGAAAACGACGACGGAACGAGAGATTGTTAAAAGAACGAGAATATTGTTTGCGCTAAGAATCATTTCGTGATATAATGTTGTTACTTTAAAGAGTAGGATTTAATCATATATGACGGCAGAACAAATAAAGAAACTCATAGCTGAGGGTGAAAGCTTTACGGTTGAGTTTAAAAAAAACACAAACGAGCTTAATCGCGATGTCTTTGAAACCGTAGCATCGTTTTCTAACCGCTATGGCGGTCATATCATTCTCGGCGTGGAAGACAACGGCGTTATTTTAGGTGTAAACCGCAATAACGCTATAAGTATAAAAAAGAATTTTGTCAATCAACTGAATAATCCGAATTTTATTATGCCGTCACTTTTCCTAAACCTTGAAGAAATTGAGCTTGACGGCAAGATTTTGCTATATGTTTACGTTCCCGTCGCTTCACAGCTTGTACTCTTAGGCGGCAAAATATATGACCGCACAGAGGATGCGGATATAGATATCACTCGCTCCGTTGATTTAGTTGCTAACCTTGTGCGGAGAAAATCCTTAGAGTTCACAGAACGGCGTATATTTTCATACACAACGAAAGCGGATTTACGACTTGCGGAATTAATGCCAAAGGTTCGTATTATGGCGAACACGCATATAAAAAACCATCCGTGGACAAAAATGTCCGACATGGAGATTTTACGCAGCGCGGGGCTTTACGAAGATGATAAAACAACGGGGAAACAAGGCTTTAATCTTGCGGGGATATTGTTGTTCGGTCGTGATGAGATAATACAGTCTTGCACTCCGAACTATGTTACGGACGCAATTTTACGACGCGTAAATCTTGACCGTTACGATGACAGATTACGCGTTGAAACGAACTTAATTGACAGCTTCGGGCTTTTGATCGATTTTATCGCAAAGCATACGCTTGATAAGTTTTTCTTGATAGACAATCAAAGCGTAAGCGTTAGAAACGCTATTGCCCGTGAAATCGTCAGCAACAGCTTAGTCCACCGTGAATACACAAGCACTGTCCCCGCGCAAATTATTGTAGAAAAAGATAGGATTATCGCGCAGAATTGGTGCCGTGCAACATATCAAGGCAAACTCGACCCAAGCAAATTCACACCCGAACCCAAAAACCCTCTTCTTGCGAAGTTTTTTGTCAATATCGGCTATGCCGATCAACTCGGTTCGGGCGTTCGGAATTTATATAAATTTACGAGAATTTATTCGGGATGCGACCCCGAACTTATCGAAGGCGATATATTCAAAACAATTATTCCGCTTACGGAGAATTGTTCCGCATCCGAAGAAATTCAACGGGAAGTCGGGAGAAAGTCGGGAGAAAGTCGGGAGAAACCTTAACAAAAAACCAAAGAAATATCATTGAGCAGATGAAAACGAACAGCACCGTTACCGCAGAAATAATCGCTAAAGAGTTATCGCTTGCTTTGCGCACGGTAGAAAGAAACGTCCGTCTGCTTAAAGAAGCCGGCTTCATTGTCCGCCATGGTGAAAACAAAGGCGGCTATTGGGAAGTTCTTTAATTAAAAGAGCTACAACAAAACCGCCCTCGGATTGAGAGCGGTTTTCTTATTATTTATACTTTGCTTCTAATCTCTCGAAAATACAGCAAAAATAGGTGAACGGGCTACTAAGGGATGCCCCTCATATCAGCCCGTTGCGAATTTGAGTAAAGCGTCACGCTTTCTCGATATACTGTTTTGTGGTCAGCTCCAGCGTTTTACAAGCATAAAAAGCCGCTTCTATATCCGCGCCCATAGCGACCGCGCCGTGCGCCGCCATATAACAGCCGTTTCTGTTCTCTAAGGCTTTTACGGTTTCTTTTGTCAGCTTTTTTGTTCCGGGGAGACCGTAAACCGCGGTTCGGACGGTTTCGCCGATAGCGCTCTTCAATTCCTTTTCCGCATCCTTCGGCAAGTCGGACGCCTTAAGCTCTATCCGCGCCGACGCCGCGACACTGCAATACTCCGAATGCGTGTGTATCACCGCGCCTATTTCGGGGCGCATACGGTAGATTGCCGCATGCAGCTTTCGCTCCGAAGTCGGTTTTAATTCGCCCTCATATTCGAGGGTCTCGATATTCACGACGACCATATCGCTTGGGGTGAGATTGAGATAATCGCGCCCGCTCGGCGTCACAATCATGCGTTTTTCGTCCAAACGCACCGAAATATTACCCCATGTACCTTGTACGAGGTTTTCTTTTACCAATTTAATACCGTATTCCGTCAGCTTTTGACGGAGGGCTTGTTCGAGTGAATCCATATACGAAACTCCTTTTTATAAAAATATAAATGCCTTTTTAATTCAGAATGCAAAATGCAGAATGCAGAATTGCAGATTAAAAAAATAAGCGTTATCCGGTGTCACAAAAGCAGGTGTCATTCTGAGCTTGCGAAGAATCCAAAACGATATCTCCGAATCACATCTCTAATTATCCGCAACTCTGCATTTTGCATTCTGCATTCTGCATTTTGCATTTTGCATTCTGCATTTTGCATTCTGCATTTTGCATTCTGCATTTTGCATTCTGCATTCTGCATTATTGAAGCGTTTTACGATATTTTTTCTTATAGATAAAATTCATCAACACCGCTTCCCAATACGGCAAGGCAATCGGCTTCCCGATTCTTTGCGCGAGAATATAGGTTTTTGCGGTCTTTTCCGCGACTAAGAGAGCGGTCGCAGCCTCCGTGAGGTTTCGTCCCGTGACGAGCGCGCCGCGCCCCTTTATCATACAACCGTTGCGCTTTTTGAGTGCGGTAATCACTTGATCCGTCTCCCACGCGACGCGCATCGACGGTCCTATGATTTGAGCAAAATCGTCCAAAATCGGCGGTATCGCCGTACCGCGTTCGGACAGCTTTGTGAGATACGGCGTCGCCGCAATAATCACCGCGCCCACGGTCGGATCTCCCGCATAAACGGCGCGATAGAGCCGCGTATATTCGCTCTCGCCCGCACCGTTACCCGTAGGAATCACAATCGGCAAGCACTCAAGATCGCCGTCTTTTAACTCTTGATAATCCGCGCTCGGCGAGGTCATGACATATTCGTCCGCGCCCTTTTTTACGCTGATATTTATCCCCCCGTCCGTCAAGGACAATGAGGACAAAAACGATAGTGTTTCATTGATTTCCGAAAGCATAGTATTTTCTCCTTTTGCGCGGTATAGAACCGCAGATTTTTAAGTAATAAGTAATAGGTAATAAGTAATGATAATAAGAGAATGAAATTCGGAGAAATCGTTTTAGATTCTTCGCTTTCGCTCAGAATGACAACCGGCTTTTTTATGGCATCTGCTTTTTATTGGAGCGTAGCGACACCTTACTTATTACTTATTACTTAAACAAAACGATCCGAGTTTATCCCGCGATACGCCTTTTCCAATCCGCTGTAGATATTTTGATAACTTTGAAAGAGTTTTTCGTAAAGCTCTTTATTTTTTCTGTCGGGTCTATAGGTTTCGGCGACGGTGACATAGTCACGCGCCGCGTCAAAGCCCGATATTTCTTTTAGACCTATGAGCGCGGTGATTGCCGCTCCCAACGCGCCCGCGTTACGCGGATTTTCAATTACGGAAAACTCCTTGCCCGTGATATCCGCGATAATCTGCATCCACGCTTTGTCGAGCGCGCCGCCGCCGATTATCCTAAAATGCTCCGACTTAAAGCCGTAATCCTTTTCAAGATTTTCGAGAATCCACCTCAAATTGTAAGCTATTCCCTCGTATACGGCGCGCATCAAATGGTGACGCGTATGTTCGGGATTTATATTGTATAGGGTCGCACGCGTCGTCGTCGAGCTTACGGGACAACGCTCTCCGAGCATCCACGGCGTACAAATGAGATAGTCGGATCCCGCGGGGACAGTTTCGATAATCTTGTCCATGTACGCATAGATCCCCTCGCCGTACTCGTCGCGCTCATGCTTAAAAAACTGTTCGATGAGCCATTCGATATTTGACCCCGCCGCCTCCGTGAGTCCCACGATGAGATTCATCAACGGGTCCGCGCTCTGTATCGCCGCCGCGCCGTGCTTAAACTTTGTCTTATCACGCGACGATGCGCATACCCACGCGGACGTACCTAAGTAGATATGTATATCTCCGTCGCCGTTCATACCCGACCCGATTGCCGCGCTCTGTACGTCGTCGGAGCCGCCGAATACGGGAGTTTCTGGCTTTAGGCCCATTGCCTCAGCCGCTTCCGGGAGCAATCCTCCCACGATATCCGTGCTTTTCACAAGCGGCGGCAAGCGGTTCATATCCGTCCCGACCAATTTCAGCGCGGACATCCACGTCTTTTTTTTGAGATCGAGTCCGTACGAGGACGCGCCCGACAGCTCCGCGACGATTTTTCCCGTACATTTATACTTTAAATAGCCGTTGACGTCCACGAACCAGCGCGTGTGATTGTACACGTCGGGGCGTTCGTCCTTTAGCCAACGGATTTTTGCAATGACGTCCTTGCCCATGATAGGCGTACCCGAAACGAGGGAAAAAATCTTTTTCCCGCCCAATTTTTTCATGAGGCTTTGGGCTTGCTTTTCGGCACGGCCGTCCACCCATGTAATATTGTTGTAGAGGGTATTGCCTTTTTCGTCCATCGGAATAAGCCCCATAGACTGTGTGGAAAAAATCACGCCCATGACGGACGCGGGGGCAATCCCCGTTTTTTCCACCAAAATCTTTGACGCCTTGCAAACCGCATTCCAATAGTCGGACGGAACCTGCTCCACCCAAGACGGATACGGATAATAGGTCGGATAATCCTCTTTTTGAGAGGCGACGATCTTTCCGTTAAAATCGATCAAAACCGCCTTGTCGGAGCTTGTACCCATATCGTGGGCGATGATGTATTTATCCATAGTTGCTCCCGTTTTTTTAATACAAAATTTACGAATGCTCTTTTAATGCAGAATGCAAAATGCAGAATGGAGGATTTTTATTTGATGCACAATGCACGATAACTGAATAAAAGAAAGCCCGTTGTCATTCTGAGCGCATGCGAAGAATCTCAAACGATTTCTCCGAATCCCCTCTCTCATTATCCGCAATTCTGCATTTTGCATTCTGCATTCTGCATTCTGCATTCTGCATTAAAAAATCGGTGAACGGGCTCTTATGCAATTCATTCCGCATTGCTGGTTGCGATGACGGGTGAAGCGTCACGCTTCTATTTCTCTTCTATATTGATTCCCTTTACCACATGCTTAAAGACGTTTTCAAATTTGGCAAGAGCCTCCGCGACCACTTCGTCGGTATCCGCCATCGAGGTATAGAGACGGCTACCCGCGAGTGTAACGATACCGTTTGCCATATATGCCGCGCCCATTCTTTCCATAGCTACCTTACGCCGCATCACGTTGTCCTTTTGTTTCAAGAGTTTCAACAGCGAAGCGATCTTAACCGGCGACGAAACGTCAAAAGCCATGGCTCCCGAGCATTCGAGATGGACAATCGAGCCTTGATTAAAGCAAACGAACGGCAGTTCGTACTTTTTAATCAACGCTTTGATTCCCGCGGTCAGCTTATCGCCGGCTATACCCGCTTTTTCACAAGCGTTGGTTCTCTCGATTTCTTTTATAGTATAGTAGCCCGCGAGAGAGGACAGCGGATTTGCGGCGAGCGTGCCGCCGATATACGCTTTTTTGCTCCCGCTCTGCAAGCCCGCCGCGAGGGTGTTGTTTATGATTTCACGCGAGCCGCCTATGCCGCCCGCCGCGGGATAACCGCCCGCGATGATTTTTCCGAATATCGTGAGGTCCGGTTTTACGCCGAAGTAGCCTTGCGCGCCGCCCAATCCCAATCTAAAGCCCGTGACTACCTCGTCAAAGATCAAGAGGCATTTGTATTTGTCGCACAATTCGCGAACCCCTTTATTATAGTCAAAATCTATCGGACGCGTTCCGCTCTCCGGTCCCACCGGCTCAAGGATTACGCAAGCCGTGCCGCCGCGGAGCTTATTAAACATCAAGCAATGCTCCAACTTTTTGAGATCGTTCGGCGAAACCTCACGCGTGAGCGAGGTAGTTCTTCCGGGGATTCCGTGGGATTCAAGCCGTCCGGAGCCGGGCACTTTTTGTCCGAACACCATATGATCCGACCACCCGTGATACGAGCCGCCGACCTTGACGACGTTTTTCTTTTTGGTATAGAGCCGCGCCGCACGCACCGCGCCCATGACGGCTTCCGTCCCCGAACCGAGCATTCGGAACATTTCCACCGCGGGCATATGCTTATTGATTTCACGCGCAAGCAAAAGCTCCGCTTCGTGAAACAGACCCGTGACGGGGCCGCAAGAATTTAACAGCTTTTCGACCTCTGCGCGAACAATCGGATAGTTTGAGCCGAGTATAGTCGGGCCGCCCGCTTGCAAAAAGTCGAGATATCTGTTTCCGTCCGCGTCGTATAGATACGCGCCGACGGCTTTTTCAAAGCAGAGCGGAAACGGAGAGTTAAAGGCGAGGTTGTGTTGTACGCCGTTTGGAATATACTGCTTTGCCTCGTCATAAAGGGCTTTGGATTTTACGCATTTTTTTCCGTAATAGTTGTCGAGGATTTCCTTTAAATACTCGTCCGATACGCACCAAATAGGTTGGCTCGTAAGGTTTAGGAGGTCGGCATTGATCTCCGCCGCACTGTCCCATTTACTGATAGAATAACCGTTACTCATGTTAGTTGCTCCTTTGCAACGTGACGTTGCATCCACCTTCGCAACGGGCGAAAGTGGGAAAAGTTTTTTTAAGTGCCCGTTCACTTGTTGTTAAGTAATAGGTAATAAGTTAATGCGAATTGCAAGTTAAAACTACGTTTTGAAAACAAAATTTTATTAAAATCTTTTGTTTTCGATATCGGTTTTCTCTCACAATACGGATAGAACTATATATTAAACTACTTTCAAGTTATTATACAGCGATAAGACGGCTATTTTTTAGATATTTTTTGCGAAACTGACCGAAGATAAAGGTTTCTTATCAAGGGAGGTTTCGCGAAAAATAGCAAAAAAGAGCGGCTTAGCGCGGGGGAGTGCTTGCAATTCACATTATTACTTATAAAACTACACCACGAAAGCCCCTCATTGAGGGGTTTGTCAAAAAACGATTTTGTACGTGGTGCGGCTAAAACAGCAGTTCGATTTGCTTATCGACCGCTCTTTTGATTTTCACCGTGTCCAAGGTCGTTTCCTTTTGGGCGATCGAAACAAAGACCATACCGAAATAAAGCCCTATCAAAACCGCATACAGCTCTTTTTTGCCAAGCGTCTTATTTTTGAACGATACGGTCGTATCCAAAATTTTTGTAACGATCGCTTCGAGCTTCATAAGCCCCTTAAACTCTTCTCCGCTGCCGTCGGTAAAGAAGGTCCCCCTTATCAACAATTCGATAAAGGCTTTCGGATACTTCGCCGTATCCTCGATCAGGCGGTAAAATATACCGCGTAAAACCTCTTTGTCGGGATTTCCGGCATTTCTGCTCGTTTCCGCGACTTCTAAGAGGTCGGCGATTTCACGCTCCGCAAGCTCTGCGTAAAGCTCGTCCAACGAATTAAAGTGTGTAAAATACGTCGAACGCGCAAGACCCGACCCTATCGCAATGTCGTCGATGGTCGTATGATTGATTCCTTTCTTTTCAAAAAGAACCTTTGCGGTGTGTAAAACCTTTGCATGAGTTACTTGTTTTTTTCTTCCCGTTATTTCCATAACTATAGTATATCACATATTTTCCTAATTGTAAATAGGGTTTTGCAAAAAAAATGTATAAAGGTATAATTTTTTTTGCAACGTGACGGCAACTCGACGGCAACTCGACGTTGCATCCATATTCGCAACCGATGGAGATGGAAGATTGTCTGCAGAGCCCGTTCACCGGTTTTTTAAGTAATAAGTAATAGGTAATAATGCGAATTGCAAGTTAAAACAACAAAGCCGAAGCAAGGCGAGCAAGGATAAATGAAAGCAAGCCGTTTGCTGAACGCACTTTTGAGGCGTTTTGGATATGTGTTTTTTCTTG
>JAITOQ010000254.1 GCA_031289865.1 Clostridiales bacterium | reverse complement strand
CCCCCAAACATATGTAATATTATGTTTCATTTACTATTCTCCGTTCCGTCTGTCTTTTATTTGAAATTACACTTGATATATATTAGTATGCAAAATTTTTATGAACGACATATTAACTTATTGAGATATCAAGCATTCTCAAAAACTCTTCCTCTTCGATTATCTCGATTCCGAGCTTTTTTGCTTTGTCGAGCTTATTCCCCGCGCTGTCTCCCGCGACGACGAGATTGACCGACGCCGAAACGGTGTCCGCGGTTTCGCCGCCCATGTTCTCTATCAATTCTTTTGCCTTGCCGCGCTTCATACTTGACAGCGTACCCGTGAGGACGACGGTACGCCCCGAAAATCCCCCTATCACAGAGGTCTTTTCCTCCTCCTCAAGCGTCAAACCAAGCGAGAACAATTCGTCGATAGCCTTTAAATTTTTTTCGTTATTAAAATACTTATAGACGCATTTTGCCGTAATCTCCCCGAAATCACGAATGGTTTCGATCTCCTCCGCGCTTGCGCTTTTGATACCGTCAAGGGTTTTAAAGGCTTTAACTAATTCCTTCGCCGCCTTTTTGCCGACGTTGTCGATCCCTAAAGCGTAGATAAACTCCGCTAATTTTGCCGTCAAGGATGCGCGGATTGCTCCGACGATATTTTCGGCTTTTTTGTCTTGAAAGCCGTCTAATTCGAGTAAATCCTCGCTTTTTATGCGGTAAAGGTCCGAAAGTATTCTAAAATCAAGCTTATCATAGAATACTTCGATGGTTTTTTCACTGAGTCCCGCAATATCCATCGCGTCGCGTGACGCGTAATGAGCGACCTTAGACACTATCACGTCGCGGCATTTGTCGGGGTTTGCACAATACAAAAAGACGTTTTCGGCACGAACGCCACCGCCGCATGACGGACATGTTGTCGGCGCGGTAATCTCCGACGCATTCGGGTCTTGCTCCGCGACGCCCGTAATCTCCGGAATCACATCGTTACTGCGGCGCACAAAGACCCGCGAGCCTATCCGAATATCCTTTCTCCTAATCTCCGAAATGTTACTCAAAGTCGCCCGCGCAACCGTCGCCCCGCCAAGATCCACGGGGTCGAGTACCGCAAGCGGGTTGAGCTTCCCCGTCCTCGAAACCTGCCAAATTACATCCTTTACAACGGTCGCCGCCTCTACCGCTTCAAACTTATAAGCGACCGCAAAGCGCGGAAACTTTTCGGTATAGCCTAATTCGTCTTGAATAGAAAGCAAGTCTGCTTTGATCACCGCGCCGTCGGTCAAAAAGTCAAGCCCCTCGCGCCTTTCGTTGATACCCTCGATAGCCGCCGCAAGGTATTTAGCGTCGCACGAGGTTTCAAAATAGTCCGAAACCTTAAAGCCGTTTTCCTTTAAAAACTCACGCATTTCGCTTTGGCTTTTGAGGGTCGCGCCCTCGATATATCCGACGTTGTAAACAAACACGTCCAATCGCCTCCCCGCGGTCACCTTAGGGTCGAGGTTGCGAATCGCTCCCGCCGCCGCATTACGCTCGTTTTTGAGGGGTTCGGCGGCGGTCTTGTTGTACTCGCGGAGCGCGGATTTTTTCATGATGACCTCGCCTTGCACCTCGCATTCTCCCTTAAAGGCAATGACGAGAGGTACGCTTTTCACGGTCAAAATCTGCGCGGTCACGTCCTCGCCCACAGTCCCGTTGCCACGCGTCGAGGCGGTCGTTAAGCTGCCGTCCTTGTAATAGAGATTGACAGAAAGCCCGTCGAATTTGTATTCGAGAGTGTATTCCGTCTGTCCGTATACCGAATTTATCTTTGCGAACCATTTTTCGAGTTCGTCATACGACTGACATTTATCGAGGCTGTAGAGGCGCGATTTGTGGGTGTATTTTTTAAAGCCCTTTAGGACTTCGCCGCCCACGCGTCTGCTCGGCGAATCCGCACGCACCTCACCCGTGGTTTGCTCCAGCGCAATCAATTCATAGTACAGCGCGTCATACTCCTTGTCCGCCGCTATCGGGTCGTCCAAATCATAGTAGTGATGCGCATATTTGTTGAGTGTTTCTATCAACTCCGTCATTCTGTCCATATACGGTTTTCCTTTTTGTTTTTTTGTGATCGGTAGTGCTATTACGACATAAATTTGCCGTTTTAGGTATCTGTTTTTAAGATTTTGGGGTTATTTGAGTATAGAATACTCTATAAAACGGCGTTTTATAGAGTACTATGCGGCATGGAATACTTTTATCTCATCAATTTTAACGCGACTCTGATCAAATCTTCGGTGGTAGACGCGCCGTTTTCGGCTGCTTTTTTGAGAGCTTTTAGAGCGTCGTTTTTGGAAAAACCAAGGGCTTGCAGCGCGACTGAGGCGTCGCTCCCCGCACCCGACTCCGTAACGGCGGCGTCTAAGACCGCCTCTTGATCCTCAAGGGTTATTTTTTCCTTTAATTCGAGAATAATTCTCGCCGCGGTCTTTTTTCCGATACCTTTGACCTTTGAAAGGAGTACGGCGTCGTTTTTTGCAATCGCGCAAGCCAAATCATAAGGCGTGATATCGCCCAAAATCGCGAGCGCGTTTTTCGGACCTATCCCCGAAACCGTGATGAGCCTAAGAAACATGTTTTTTTCGTCGCGGTTTTGAAAACCCAACAGCGCGACCCCGTCTTGCTTTACTTGATAATAGGTGTAGACTACCGCATCCGCGCCTACAGTAAGCCGCGACGAGGTGTTCGGCGAAACGAGTATTTCATACCCGATCCCGCCCGTTTCGACGACTATACCGTCTATGTTTTTTTCTGTGACTTTGCCCTTTATATATGAATACATTGTTTGTCCTCTATAATTTATTTAATGCGGAATGCCTGTTTAATGCAGAATGCAGAATGCAGAATTGCGGATAAAAAGTA
>JAITOQ010000253.1 GCA_031289865.1 Clostridiales bacterium | reverse complement strand
CTTTTAAAGTCGGTATTCTTCTTGTAGGGGACGATGACCACATCGTTCCGCCAAAAGAAGGTGTCATTCTGAGCTTGCGAAGAATCTAAAACGTACAGCCGTACGACCACCCACATCGTTCCGCCAAAAGAAGGTGTCATTCTGAGCTTGCGAAGAATCTAAAACGTACAGCTGTACGACCACCCACATCGTTCCGCCAAAAGAAGGTGTCATTCTGAGCTTGCGAAGAATCTAAAACGCACAGCCGTACGACCACTAAAACACAAGCGTGTTTAAAATCGACCCGAATACAGTCACTTTTTGAGTCGAAAAAAGGACGGGTTTTTGCGGTATAAAACTGTGTTTTTTGTTAGTCGGGACGGCATAAAATTCCCCTAAGGGGAGGGGTGGCGGCGAATGCCGACGGGGTGGTTAAACGTTAGCTTAGGCAAAAAAACAAGTCGGAAAATATAACTCCGACTTGTTGTTTTTTTATAAAAGCGTTAAAGTTTTTTATCCCTCTATGCGGTCTCCGTTGTTGTCGATACCTTTTCTCGCCATGATTTCTTTTACGGCGGCGGCTTGCTCCTTTTCGGTGAACCGGTAGAAAAAGAGCGGAATAGCGGAGAGGATCATGCTGATAGCGGGGACTAAGATCGTGATGATAAACATGATATTCAGTCCCGCTTTATTGTTTTCGAGGGTAAAGGTCGATGCGTCGTCCGCTTTTATGTTTGCTAACGCGAGTCCGAAACACGAAACCGCGGCACCTACCGCCATACCTATTTTATTCATAAAGGTCTGTATAGCAAAGCAAATACCTTCGGCGCGTTGTTCGGTCTGCAATTCGAGATAGTCGACCGTATCGGCGATCATTGCGTATGTAACGATATTGCCGAAGCCTTGCGGAACACCGGCTATAACGAGTGCAAATAGTCCGATGAGGAGTTTCCATTGCGCGTCCCAGCCGAATAAAAACGAGGCAAATAGCGCGATGCCGCCGATGATATGCGAATAGATATATGTGTTTCGTTTACCGAATTTTTTAGTGAACCAAGGCACTAATACGGAGGCGATTAAGCCGCCGGGGATTACTGCAAAAGTGATGATTGTATTGAGCGCAAGTCCGTGCATTCCGAAAAGGGTTGCGTTGACTGCGGTTAGATTGTACGCGGCAAAGAAGATTCCGCTGTAGAGATAGAGGGTCTTGCCGCCGCCGAGGATACCCGACAGCGCAATTAAAAGGAGCGGTTTATTTTTGAACAACAATTTTAGGTTTTCTTTCAGAGGACGTGCCTCTTGGTTGTCACAAAAGCGTTCCTTAGTGTTTTTGTAACCGATATAAAAGGTCGGAATTGAAATCGCGACAATGATGAGTACAAGCCACCAATAATTGTTGCGGAGGGCTTCTGCCGCGAGAGATTCTTTGCCCGCAAGAACTTCGCCCGCGTCGTTGGTGTATTTGCTTATCCAACTACCCGAAAGGGCGGGGACAAGGATTGTGATAATACCCGAACCGATAGTGCAAAACAGACGTGCGACGGTGAGGATAACTCCGCGCTGGTTGGTGTCGCATGTCATAGCGGTCGCAAGTCCCCAATACGGTACGTCTACGATAGTATAGACCACGCTCCATAGGAGATAAATGGCAGTTACGAGTATGATAGTCAGAGTCGTACTCGGCGCAAGCGGTAGAAACAACAGAATGGTGAGGACGGCGATAGGTATCGGCATCCATTTGAGATAAGGGCGGCATTTACCGTCTTTGGTCTTTGTACGGTCGACGATGGAGCCCATGATCGGGTCGTTAAACGCGTCAAAGAGACGGATAAACAACATGATAAGACCGACGACAAACGAGTCGATCAAAAGCCCGTTGGTAAAGTAATAGGTGATGTACGAGCCGACCAGACCGCAGACGAGGTTTTGTCCGAGTCCCGCGATGCTGTAGGAAATCGCCTCTTTGGGCTGAAGTCCTTCGCCCGGTTTGGTGCCGAATACCTTATGCAGGCTTCTTTGGATAGAGTTGGTAATACTGCTCATTCGTGTTTTTGCTCTCCCTTTAACAAGATAATAATAATAGTGTATGTTGCGATTCTTGTCTAAAAACTACTTTTTTTAGAACACATATAAAATTATAACATAAAAAATGCTTTTGCACAATAGGTAATTGAATTTTATTTTTGATAAAATGAAAAAAAATTGTTTTTAAACCATGATTTTTTCGGAAAAAGCCTTGAAACAGTTGACAATTTTGGCGCATAGGTGTAATATATAATACATATATAATTTATATGTATTTTGTGGGGAATGCGAAATGAGCGGGGAAAAAGAGGCGGTACTCGGCGCGGCGGACGGCGGGTCGGGAGACGGGAGTAGCGGGACGGATGTTATTCTTTCAAAAAAAGAGAGGTTTCTTTTTTCGTTAGGCGACTTTAACGCGGGTTCGATAGGCTTGGTGGTCGCGGTATATATCGCGTTTTTGGCGGCGAACCATGTGGACGCGTGGCTTGCGGGCGTCATCATTATGATAGGTAAAATTTGGGGTGCGATTACCGACCCGATTATCGGGACGCTGAGCGACAATACGCGGGGCAAGTACGGACGCAGACGGCCGTATATCGTCGTCGGCGGGATCATGATTTTTTTCACCTTTGCCGCGCTGTTTCTGCCGCTGTACGCGTTAAACAGTATCGGTTTTAAAATCTTTGTCTATTTGAGCGGATATTTGATGTTCTCCACGGTGATATCCTTGGTCGGCGTGCCTTATCAAGCTCTTTCGACTGAAATCACCGCGAATCATACGGAGCGGAATAAAATAAATACCTTGCGAACGATAATTTCATTTTTTTCGAGCCTCGTGTCGGCGGGAATACCTATCCTTTTGACGGAGTCGCTCAACAACGGAAAAATCAAGGTAGGAGAGTTCAGCGCGATTATGATTTTTGCGTTCGGGCTTTTATATGCCGCGCCGACGATTTTGTCCGCGGTTTACGCAAAGGAGCGGTTGCCCGTCCCAAAGGAGCGGACAAAGTTTTCCGTCAAAGAATTTCTCAAGCCCTTAAAGCAGAAGTCCTTTTTGAGATTGGTTATAATGTATGTGTTTATCTTGACGTGCGCGGACGTCGTGGGCGCAAACATAATATACATGGCGAATTTCGGTCTCGATACGGACTTTTCCGCGCTCCTCATTTTGGGAGCGATGATGGCGGCTTTCGCTGTCATGATACCTATTCACGGCAAGTTGACGGAAAAAAAATCAAAGGCGTATCTCTTTAGGATAGGCGTTCCGTTTTATGTCGGCGGCGTGATTTTGCTCTGTTTTTTTCCTCCTTTTTTGAATCAGTACTTATTGTTTGCGGTCGCGGTGATTATAGGCTTGGGACTGTCGGGCTGTCAGTTGATGCCGTCGTTTTTGTTTCCCGATTTGGTCGATATCGGCGAGCTTAAATTCGGGACGAGAAACACGGGTGTCTATAGCGGCGTCATGACCTTTCTCCAAAAAATCGTCACGGGGGTCGCCGTCGGTTTGTCGGGGATTATTTTAGATCTTTCGGGCTTTATCGAGCCTACGGTAGACGCGAACGGAATCGTGTCGGAGGTCGTTCAGCCGTCGTCGGCGGTATTGGGTCTCCGATTGGTCGTGACCGTGCCTATCGTCATATTGGTTACGGTCGCTTTCTTTGTCTCTCTCGGTATCAAGGTAAGCCCCTCGCGAAGTAAGTTTGTCACAAAGCTCTTAGCGTTAAAGAGAGAGGACCGTCTAAACGAATTGACCGAAGCGGAGCAAGCGGAATACGAGGCTATTAAGAAGGAATGCTTTTAAAAAAAAATATATAACAAAACACGGAGGAATTATGATCAACAAACTGCATCAAGATTTAAACGCGGACGAAAAATTCCGCGTAAGACGTGACCCTAAGGTCAAGAGGGAATTTTTTGACTATATAAACGCTTATTTTAAAGAGCGCGGTTATTCGGGACGTCCCGACGGCGAATTTGTGCCGAAAGAACCGACGAATTTGATATTCGGCGACGAAAAAAAAGCGGATATTTTGTTGACCGCGCATTACGACACGAGCCTAAACGGAAACTCTATCCCTTCGTTTTTTGTGACGAACACCGTCGGTATCGTCGCGGACGTCTTTATAGGGCTGTTTTTCCTCTTCGGCGTAGCAATCGCGGGAACGATTCTCATGGCAATCTATACGGGTTGGTACGCAATCCCTTATTTTATCGCGGGAGCGTTGTGGATATATTCGGGCTTTAGCCGCGTAAACAAACACAATTTTAACGACAACACCAGCGGTTGTATCGCACTGCTTGAAATAGCCGACAAGGTCGCACGGGATTACCCCGAACTGAAAGACCGTATCGCTTTTGTCTTTATGGATCTTGAGGAGAGTAGGTTGGTCGGCTCTAAGTTTTTACATGAAAAATTAAAATCGGAGCTTGCGCCCGAAATCTACGCCGCAAAAAAGCTGATAAATTTTGACTGTATCGGCGGGAGAGACAAGACGAAAACTGTCTACAGCAACAACGACGGCGGTATAGAACTCGCAAAAAAATTGAATGAGGTCGCGGGAACGGACATAAAAATCTATCGGTCGCCGCTTATAGCGACGGATTCTATGCCGTTTAAGGATATCACTTCGTTTTCTTTCATGTCGACTTCGCCGTTTGTTTTTAAGGAATTGACGGTGATGAAGGACATTCACACCAACCGCGACAAGTATTTTGACGCGGAGATGGTCGGCGAATACACCGCCGCCGTATTAAAATTTTTGCCGACGGTTTTAAACGAAAAAGAAAGAGAAATCGCGGAATAGAAACGGCGTAAATAATTTTAAAAAAACGGGAGGGCGGCTATGAATATAAGCGGCGATGTCTTTGAACTGAATAGATTGATTGCCGAACGGCACCCGTGTTTCGGCGAACAGCGCGGAAAAAACGGCAGAGTACATCTGCCCGTCGCGCCGTCGTGCAATATCTCTTGCCGTTTTTGCCGCCGCGCATTAAACGATACCGAGGATAGACCGGGGGTCGCGTCGGGGATTATGGATGCGGACGCCGCCCTCAAAAGGATAGACGAGGCGTTAAAGTTTTGTCCCGAAATCACCGTCGCGGGCATATCGGGTCCCGGCGACACGCTTGCGGACGATAGGGCTTTGGAGGTATTTCGGGTTGTGCATAAGCGCTATCCCGATCTCATTCTCTGTATGAGTACAAACGGGCTGATGCTGCCGTATTACGCCGATGAATTGCAAAAAGTCGGAGTAAAAGCCGTCACCGTAACGGTGAACGGCGTGCGTCCGGAAATCGTAAAAAACGTCGTTTCCGAGGTGCGCTTCGAGGGGCGGACGTATGGCGCGACCGGTGCGGAGCTTTTGATTGAAAGACAATTGGAGGGGATCCGCTTAGCGTCAAAATTTGCAAAGGTCAAAGTCAATATCGTACTTATTCCCGATATAAACGACGGGGCTATAGGCGAGACTGCGCGGACGGTTGCGGCGGCGGGCGCGGAGCTGATGAATATCATACCGCTCATTCCGCAGCACGAATTTTCAGGTACTATACCGCCCGATTGCGAGGCTCTCCGAAAGGCGCGGGCTTCGGCTGAAAAATAT
>JAITOQ010000206.1 GCA_031289865.1 Clostridiales bacterium | reverse complement strand
TTTTCCGCGAAACCTCCCTCGATAAGAAACCTTTATCTTCGGTCGGTTTCGCGAAAAATATCTAAAAAATAGCCGTCTTATCGCTGTATAATAACTCAAAAGTAGTTTAATATATAGTTCTCTCCGTCTTGCGAGAGGAGAACAAATAGCGAAAACAAAGGTTTTAAATAAAATTTTGTTGCGAAGCGGAAAATCTAAAATGTCGATTGTCTGACTAATGGTGTATATGAAAAATTTAGCGCAATACGAAGATAGGAAAAATCAATTTGCTCAAGATATCAGCCTCAAGGATAATATAAGGCTCGAAAGGGCAAAGAACGAGCCGTTTATTTTCTTTTTCATTTTAGCTATAGCTATAACGGCGGTTTCAGCCGCGTATATTCTAAGTCACGATAACGGAAAGGCGGGAGGTTTCGTTATGGTGGCTATTGCAATTTTTTTATCGATGTGCTTATCGGTCGTTATATATTTTCAAGGCAAGTCAAAAACAATATTTATTTTTACTGACGGCGGGAAGAAATTTTACATGGAATATATTTCAAGGGGAAAAGCGTTGTTTAGTGACAATAATATTACTATTTCAGTATATCGGAAAGACGGTGTATTACATTATAAAAACGGGCTACTTTCATCAAGCAGACGCAAAGTAATGTTTTTTAATGATATGGGGATACTGACCGATTATAAAAAAACCGAAAAAAAGGAGTGCTTTACTTGCACCTATGATATTGATCGGCATGACTCGATTAAGTATATTAAACGAAACGTTGACGGGCTTTTTATAAAATTTAAGTTTTTTGACGGGTATGATTCGGACGGGCAAGAAGAATATGACGTAAAAAATTATAAGGTTTTAAAAGCGGAAACAATATATTTGCCGAAAATTCTTATTGAAGCATATGAAAGAAGCGGTCAAGAAATGCCTCGAAACGATAGAATAAAATATACTGATAATTTAAAGTCGTTTTGATACTCTTAACGTTTTCAATTCCCGCATCTCGTTATGAGTATCGTACACTCTTTACGTTTTAGATTCTTCGCTCCGCTCAGAATGACACTTGCTTTTGTTTTAGCGGTTGTATAACTGACGTTTTAGATTCTTCGCTCCGCTCAGAATGACACCCGCTTTTTAAAAATCCGCAATTCTGCATTCTGCATTTTGAATTTTGCATTTAATTTTGCATTTAGTTATGCGTAATGTATTTAATAAACTCTTCTTTAGTTCCCTCTAAAAAGCCGTGGGTGTTGAAGAGAAAGGTTTTTGGGAAGACGTCCGCGTTTTCTTTTTTTGAGGGGTCAAAGCGGCGTTTTTGGTCGACGGAGTCAAAGGCGTAGAGGTAAAAGGTTTGACCGTCGGACGAGGTTTTGACGAGGAGATTTTCGATCGGATAGTCACGCGTTTCGGGCGGGGTGAGGACGCGGGGGAGATAGGTCTCCGCCGTCATTGTTTTTTCTGAAAAAGAAAGGATATAGTAGGGGCTTTCGGCGCGCTTTTTGGGGAGTTTATCGAGGGTCGTCGAAAAGTAGTATGCCGTACCGAAGATGATAGCCGCGCCTATTAAGAGAATCCAAAAAATCGGGTGAATAAGCACCGCACCCAAAATCCCCCCGACCGCGCCGACCGCAGCGCAAGCCGCGCCGCCGATCAGGATACGTTTTTTTTCGGGGCGAAGGGAGGCTTTGTCATAGTCGTTGTAGGCTGTTGAGATTTTTATCATAAAAGACCCTTTTTTAAGTTGAAAATTGAGAGTTGAAAGTTGAAAAGTGAGGATTATAAGAGGTATGATTTAGGAAAATCGTTTTAGATTCTTCGCAAGCTCAGAATGACACCCCTTAATATCCTTAATTTTCAACTTTCAACTTTCATTTTTCAATTTTCAGAGTGGCTACATAAGTTGCGTCGGCGGTGTTTTGTCCGTCCGCTTTGACTGTGACGGTATAGCCGTCGGCGAGTGCCGCGACATAGAGGTGCGCCATGGCGATACCCGTGTCGATTTTGCGCATTTCGGCGAGGAAGAAGCGTTCTAATAAGTTTTTAGGTTTTTTGATGTAGAAATGATAGGCGTTGCCTTTTTTCTCGATTTTCCAAGGCTGATTGTTCATTGCGCTCGGAGCGACGCGAACCGCCTCTATAAGGCCGTCGGATTCGTTGGCGATCTCCGTGACCGCATTCCGTTTAAAACCGTCGGGAGTCCGTGTGAGCGACCCCGTAGGGATCCCCGCAGACATAGAGATACAAAAGGATAACCCGTCCTCCGTACGGTATGTGCGGTCGGGTTTTTTCATGCCCCACCAACAAGTCCCTACGCCGATGGTGTGGAGATAGAGCGAAAGAAGCTCGCCGACAAAGCCGACGTTTTCAAGAGAACCGTAGTCGTCGGAGGCGTAAAAACCGATGCAGTACTTAGAGCGTTTGTTTTTGACCGCTTCGCCGTCCTTTAAAAGGACAATCTTGTAAGGCGCGGGGAAAATCTCCGTAAGACCGAAAGCTTTGACAAAATCGACGTCCCCGTCGAGAGCGGGTACGGGCGCGTCCGTGTATTCGCGAACAGATTGACGCTCAAAAATCGCCTTTTTTAATGAGGAATAGTCCATAATATATACTCCTTTTTTTACAGCGGTAATATTTCAAACGCTTTGCACATTATTTTTTACCGCAATAATATTTCAAATGCTTTGCGCATTACCTTTACATTAAAATAGTTTTGTGTGAAATCAGTATTAAGTTTGATAGACTGTAGTATATTTTTCTTTTTATTTACTGCACCTTTCTTTTCTACAATAATTGGTTTTTATTTCATTTCCGCAATCATTTGGTTTAAGTAGTTTTTATCGTCTTCGCTCAACCCGTAAATTGCAAATAATTGTCCGTCGATTTCGTTTATCGTTTTACTCCAATCAAGCGTTTCATTTTCATTTGAGAAATCTTGTAACGGCACGAATTTGTAAACTCGTTTTGGGGCTGATTGAGTTATTTTCATTGCGGATACAAGAATACGGAAAAATCTTGTTTTAATGTATTTATTAAAATTTTCCGCTTGTGCTTTTGTGTCGAATGCCGAATACAAATACGATTGCGAACACACGGAATTTTTCGGTGCAAGTTCTGTTTTTGCTAACACATGGGGGTCATTACCCGAGCCGCCCGTTCCGCAAATAAATACTTTATCTTTGTCTATATCCTTTGCGTTTTTTGTAATTGCAGTTTTATCTACATACTCAATTTTTCGTTTTTGATTTTCGATATGGTACAGCAAAGTATCATGCCGAGGTGAAGATGCCTCGTAAACGGTACAAGGTGTTTTTTTGCTCGTTTTAGGATTAGACGAAATACCAAACGGCGTATCCGCCGAAATGATCGTATCGACATTGCCTTTGCCGTTATTCGCTTTGACAACTTTTTCTACAATACTTGCTAACTTTGGGTCTCTTATTATAATATCAAAGCCTTTCAAAATTCTTTTGTGGTTATCTTTAATGCCGTCCTTAACGATGGTGTAATCGCAACTCCCTTCATATTTTTTGTCTATCAAGTAGTAACAAACACCGCCTTTAATCTCTACGCTCTTACCGAAAACCTCATTGCTTTGAGGATAAACAAATAAGGTTTCAAGATTATTATTATTAATCATTTCTTGCCGAAAATCGCCAAGTAAATTCTCGCGCCCGGCAGTAAACCAACGAGCTGGAAGAATAAGAGTAGAGTATGCATTTGTAAGTCCGTTTGCTAATTGAGCAAAATGTTGATAAATAGGTGCGTCGTTTTCGCCTCCGCTTCCACCGTCATCTTGATATGGTGGGTTGCCGATTATTACATCAAATTTCATTTTTATTTCTCCGTTTATTTCGTCTTTTATGGTTATCTTGCTAAACTCTTTATTTTGATTAAGTAGTCGTTTTATTCGCTCATAGTCTATTTTATTGTTTTTATCTTTCAATTTCGGCTTTAATAAATCGTACGAATTAAATTTTGCTGCAATGTTGTTTATATTAAGTCCTAAAATCTCATAAACTTTTCTTGTAAACTCATAACTCCACGAAGAGGTGGGGATCGAGTAAAATGTGTTTTTTAGTCTATCGGGTTTTACATTTTCAAGGGTTAGTCGTTTATATAATGCAAGAGTGAATTCGCCGAGCTTGCTTGCGATATCAAGCGTCTTTCCACCCCTATTTATAATACAGACTAAATCATTCGGCAGATTATTCGCCATGTCTTTTGCAATATCGGTCGGCGTTATAACTTCACTTGCGGATAAACGGCTAAACTTGTTAATTGCATTTTGCACTCGCTCAATCGGTGTTATAGAAGTGTCGTGTGATAAATCATTTATATTCTTTATTTTATAGTCCAATTTGCTTAAAACGAAAGAGTTGATATGCGTCTTAACGGTAGACAGAACAAGCGGACAATCAATGCCCAAATTTACGGCGATCCGGTTATTTTCGGGGTTCGGCGTTATGCTATCTATTATATCTTGCAACGAATGAATTCTGTCTTTTGATAAAAAAGCGTAGAACAAGAGCCTTGCGTAAAATGTTGCGAACTTTTCTTTGAAGTCGTCTTCTCCTTCGTTTATCGTGGCTGTCGGAGTAGCGATATTATTTGTCGCAATGCTTTCATTATCATTTTGTGGGTTTTCGTAGTCGGTTTCCTCACCGCTATGAGCCTTTGTTTCAAGCCCGCCTTTGCTACCCAACTTTTCTTGCAGACCTATCAATGTCGCTATGCTTTCAATATTTTGTAGCAAATAATCAACCGGTATTTCTTTTGTTTCATCAAGAACACTTCTGTTTTTTGAATATTCTTGCACGGCTTTTAATATATCATTAGTGTCGACTCGTTTAATTTTGTCCTTGTTAAAAACAATAATGGGGGAAATAGCTAATTCCTTTTTAAGCCGTTCTTCTAACTTGTCATTACCCTTTATATCCGTGTTGGCATTAAAAATTTGGCTTTTCATTTCTTGTAATCTAAACATTCTGTCCGGACAAAAATCTACAAGTAAAGTTTGCGGTTTCATATTACACTTAACTTTTTGCGGTGGAACAGTTTCGTTTTCATAGGTTTTGACATATTGATTTTGCAATCTAAATACCGCTTGGTCATATTCTTGCGGGGAAGCGGTATCTTTCAAATAAACCATAGTGTCCCATTCCGGCACAGTACTACCAGTGAGCATTCTATTAACCGTCAAAGTGAGTGTCTTTTGGTTTTGACTCTCGCATTCTTTAATTTTTTGTTTTATGCCGCCTATGTTCTTGTATGTTTTTAAAATATCGACGCCGGCAATGTTTATAATCTCATAGTCTTGAAGGTTTTTGAATAGGGGTTTATTATCGGCAATCAATTTTTCCATCGCATTGCAGCTTGCTTTATAAGGCAAAACAAAAACGATATGGCGACACATTTTGCCGTCTTTGATTTTGTCATAATCTAAAAAACCTAACATTCCTTGCTCTTGTTTGCTGCCGTCTATTATTTGAAGTAAGTCAACGACTTCTTCTTTGTGTATAAATTCTTTATACAGATTATCGCGTCTCTTTTCAATGCTTTTGGGTTTAAATAATTCGCTGAAAGCGGTTGTAGAGCCGTTTGCTTTCATTGTTTCAATAAGTTTTTGCGCCGATTGATTCGGGTTAAAGGCAAACCGAACCATTTGCGGAAAAGCATAATACGGGTTATCCCATTCGTCGATATTGTCCTTGCTTAAATTTTCTCCGTCCCATTTTTCTTTCTCTTCTATAATATCTGTAAATTGACAAAAAGCTATAATGTCTTCTTTCTCAAATTCACTTCCCATTAAGATACGGTAAGGCGTGCCGGATAAATGAATTTTAACTTTTGATTTCAATATTTTAACTTGCTCTTGCAACGCTTCTAAACTATCGCTTTCTTTATCTTCTGCACCTTGTTCCAAAAGAACGGCACCGTATTTTTCTGCTCTCGCTCCAAAATGCGTTTCATCGACGATAACCAAATCAATTTGATTATCAAAAACTTGTTTATGCTTTGCTTTTATCGGTTCGCCTTGTAAATCCTGCAATGTTAAAAATATTGCAACCTTGTTTGGCGTTGTCGTGACCGTGTTCGTTATAATTTCGCTTATCTCATTGTCGTTTGCGAACAATGCTTCGCTATCTAAAAATTTGTAATCGCTAAACCTTGTATGGCTTTCAACGGTTTTTTTCCATTCTTCTTTGACATCCGCTTTACCCGATACAATAACGACAACCTTTGCTCCTTTTTTGTCGTTCATTTCGGTAGCACAACACATGGATGTAAACGACTTGCCGAAACGCATAACGGCATACATTAAAAGATTTGTCTTGCCATTAGTTATTGCGGTACTGAAATTATCTATTGCTTGTCGTTGATTCGGTCTTGGTTCGTAAATCTCATTCCTTAAATAAGCGTGGGTTAAAGGAATACGACTCTCATCAAATTTGTAAAAGCTGTATTTCGGGCTGTTTGTATCAAATTCTTGCTTTATATCTTTGATTGCATCCTCGATGTCTTTCGGCTTCGTATCCTTAAAAAACTCTTTCGAGTTATGGACAAGCTCATCTTGTATGTGTCGTTCTTTTTTATGTCCGTCTAAATACTTATGCACTTCATAGTCTCTGAAATATGTTTCGTCATTGATCTTTGCTTTGGTCTCAAATTCTTTTTGTAATTCTGGAAAATGTTGCTTCCATTCATTGAGGCGAGTTCTTACAAGTCTGTATGTATCGCCGACCTTTAAATAGTTCGGCACGGTTTGAGTAGAAAAAGCATAAATAGACGGGTCAACTCGCCCGACTATTATATTGTCTCTATTATCTAAATTTAAAAATTTGTCTTTTGTTGTCATTCGCCAATCTCCGCTTCTTCAAAGTTTACCGTATAATTCAAATCTTCGTCTATATTCCATTTGGCAAACTTAACGGCATTGTTCGTTTTCTTATTGCTCTCCGGCATATACCAAGCAATTTCAATGTCGTATAAGGACAAGTTAGGTTTTGACTTGATATTTGTTTCTGCCCACATAAAATTTGTTGCAATTATTTCTTTGGCAAGTTTAAGATATTCTTCCGTCAATATAATTTTATGAGTTTTGGCAAAATAACAAAGCAATGAATATATATTGCTCCTTTGTTTTTTAATGAGTGGTTCGTTCATTTCAATAGAATAAATCGTTGATAGTGCTTGAAGCGATTTTTGTAAATAATGTGTTTTATCATTCTTCCAAATCCCTTTTAATCGAAGCTCCAATATATAAACGGTAAATGCGCCGTCGCCGGACGAAGGTTCTAAAATCGTATGCGTTATATCCGACACATATTTATCGCCAATACATTTAACCATATCTTGCACAATAAAAAACGGCGTAAAGATTTCGACTTTATTCCCTTTGTTTTCTCCCGTCTTTTGAAGTTCTGGGTATTTGTCAAAGTCAACGATTTCTTGTGCAATTTTATCTGCCATTGTCTTGATCCTTTGTGTTTTTTAATTTTAACATATTAAACAAAAAAATGAAAGCGAAACAACATTATTATTTTTATTCCGCGTTGTCATAAAAATATTCTTTTTCAAAAAAATCGCTTATCGGCATTTTTACGCCGTCGCAGAGCATTTTTATAACCGTGACCGTCGGGCATTTTGTGCGTCCGGCTAAAAATTCGTAAATAGTCGAGGGGTTGACGTTTGAGGCGTGCGCGAGCGCGGAAACGCTCAAGTGCTTGTCTAAACATATCTCCAAAATCCGTCTTGCCACAGCGCGTTCTATTGTCATGAGTTCCTCTCTTAAGAAGTCACAATCTTCTTGTGTATTTTTTTGATTTTCAAGTGATGTACTACAGTTTTCTGTAATTATACGACGATTTAGGAAAAAAGTCAAGGCTTTTCGGAAAAAAAGACAAAGAGATAAAAAAGCTATTTCCGCTTGACAATTTATATGCGAATGTATATAATGTCAATGGAAAATTGAAAGTTGAGAGTTGAAAGTTGAAAAGTAAGGATAATTAGAGGTGATTCGGAGAAATCGTTTGAGATTCTTCGCTATGCTCAGAATGACACATACTTTTTAACCGACACGGACACCTACTTTTTAACCGCACAGACACCTACTTTAAAATCCGCAATTTTGCATTTTGCATTCTGCATTCTGCATTCTGCATTCTGCACTAAAGCAAGCATTCTGCATTAAAAATAGAGGTAAGTATGTTTAAAAATATAAAAGCCGACTTAAATGCGGTTATGGTGAACGATCCCGCGGCGAGGAATAAGCTTGAGGTCGTTTTGACATATACGGGATTTAAAGCTTTGGTGGAGTATAGGATCGCGCATTTTTTTCATAGGCACAAATTGAAACTTTTGGCGCGTATGATCAGTCAGGGGGCGCGAAAAAGTACGGGGATCGAGATTCACCCCGGCGCGACGCTCGGCAAGGGGATTTTTATCGACCACGGCACGGGTGTGGTCATCGGCGAAACCGCGGAGGTCGGGGATAACGTGGTCATCTATCAAGGCGTGACCTTGGGCGGGACGGGAAAGGACACGGGCAAGCGTCACCCGACGGTAGAGAGCGACGTCATGATAAGTTCGGGTTCAAAGGTTTTAGGTCCGATAGTCATCGGTCGGGGGAGCAAAATCGGCGCGAACAGCGTGGTTTTAAAAAACGTGCCGCCGTATTCGACGGTCGTGGGCGTTCCGGGGAGGATTGTTAGGCGAAACGGCTCGCGGGTTTCGGCTCTGTTGGATCAGGTCGGGCTGCCCGATCCCGTTATAGAGGAGTTTGTGCGGATAGCCGCAAGGCTTGAAAAAATCGAGAAGGATCTTGGAATAGAGTCGTGTAAGTTTTCTATTAGTATGAGTGACGATAGTGTGGTGGAATTTTGGGGCGATGGCATTTGAAAATTGAAAGTTGAGAGTTGAAAGTTGAAAAGCAAGGATAAAAAAAGAAACGATACTAAAGTCGAGACAGAACAAATAAATAAAAGGAGCATTTTATGTTAAAAATTTACAACACGCTGACGCGGCGAAAGGAAGAGTTTGTACCGATTGACGGCGAGGGGGTACGCATGTATTCTTGCGGCCCGACGGTGTACAGCTACGCTCACATCGGTAATTTTCGCACATATGTGTTCACGGACTTGCTGCGCCGCGTTTTAAAATACGACGGATTCAAGATAAACGGTATCATGAATATCACGGACGTCGGTCATCTTTTGTCCGACGGCGACACGGGCGAAGACAAGATGCAAAAGAGTGCGAGAGAACAGAATAAATCGCCGTACGAGATCGCGGAATTTTATACGAAAGCGTTTTTGACGGATATCGAGAAGCTGAATATCGACATGCCCGAACGCCTTGTCAAAGCGACAGACCATATCGCCGATATGATCGAGTATGTCAAGGAGCTGGAAAAAAAGGGGTACGCGTACGAGATAAGCGACGGGATCTACTTTGACATCGCAAAATTTAGCGGCTACGGAAAATTGAGCGGAGTCAACCTCGACGAACAAATCGCGGGTTCGCGTGTCGAGGTCAATTCGGAAAAGCACGGTCCGTACGACTTTGCGCTGTGGAAAAAAGCCGAAAAGGAACATATTATGCAGTGGGACAGCCCGTGGGGCATGGGCTATCCCGGTTGGCATATAGAATGCTCCGCTATGAGTATCAAGTACTTGGGACGGCACTTTGACATTCACACGGGCGGCGTGGATCACGTCCCTATCCACCACGAGAACGAAATCGCCCAAAACGAAGCCATGACGGGCGAAAAAAGTGTAAATTATTGGATTCATTCGGAATTTTTGTTGGTCGATAACGGCAAGATGAGCAAGAGTTTAAAAAACAACTACACCGTCTCCGACCTCGAACAACGCGGCTATACCGCCCTCGATTACCGCTTTTTTTGTTTGAACGCGCACTACCGTAAAAAACTCAATTTTACGTTTGAGGGCATGGACGGCGCAAAAACCGCGCTTGTTCGCCTCAAAAAAGCCGTCGCGGAACACAAAAACGGCACGGAAAAGATAGATAGTGAGGTTTTGACCGAATACAAACGCGAGTTTGAAAAGGCAATCAACGACGACCTCAATATACCGCTTGCCTTAGGCGTTCTCTTTAAATTGATTAAGGAAAAGAAAAGCGCGGAAATCTATCGCGTAATCCTCGATACGGATAGGATTTTCGGATTGAAGTTGGACGAAGAGATACAAGAGGACGCCGCGACGGAAGCGCCGCCCGTACCTACGGAAATCACCGCGCTTGCGGAAGAGCGCAAAGCCGCGAAAGCCGCGAAGGACTACGCAAAAGCGGACGAGGTGAGAAAGAGGATCGAGGAGAAAGGGTATAGGGTTGCGGATACTAAGGAAGGGTATTCGATTTTAAAAGTTGAGAATTGAAAGTTGAAAGTTGAAAATTAAGGAGTAAAAAATCCTCCGATCAAAACGATCGGAGGATTTTGGTTTAAATATAGTTGTCGTAATCCTCGCTTATAGGGATTCTTTTGGGTTTTGACACCTTGATTTTAAATGGAATGCTGCTTGTGTTTATCACTTGTCTAAAAAATATATTGATTGCGTCCGTCGAGGTAATCCCCATTTCTTCAAAGACATATTCGGCTCGCTCTTTCACGTCGGCGTCAATCTTGACATAAATGGTTTCGAGTTTCTTTGCATTTGATTCGTTCACGGCGATTCCTCCTTGTATATAGTATTAACGATTTCACATTAAAAAATCGGCGAACGGGCTGCCGCGGATAATCTTCGCTCTATGCCCGTTGCGAATTTGGGTGCAGCGTCACGCTGCTAAAAGATTTCTCTGAAAAACTCCGCGATTGTTTCCCAAACGGCTTTTAGGCTGTCGAGGACGGGTAAGTTGGGGTCTTGACGTGCGGCGGTGAACGCTATTGCGCAAAGCGCGGCGGCGAGAACCCATGCGAGGAGGCGAAGCGGTTTGCTGCGGTCGGTGTAGGAGAGGAGGACGATAAAGAGTCCCGCTCCCGCTACCGCATAGCCGAACGGCAAAATGTCCGCGAGGTAAAGTAGGGCGGCGACCGCCGCAAAAAACAAAACCGTAAACACAGCGAGGAGGATTTTTCCGACCTTGCCGCCCTTTCCCGCCGCTCTTTCGGCTTCGGCTTTTTGAATAGCGATTACGGCTTTTTTCTCTCTCGCGGTCATAGGGCGCGAAGAATTATCGTATTGAGATTGACCCGCCGCATACGGTTGAGCGTATTGTTGAGGTTGAGCGTATTGCGGTTGGTTTCCGTACGGTGATTGAGCATATTGAGGTTGAGCGTATTGCGATTGTGCCGCATACGGAGATTGAGCGTACGGAGATTGGTTTCCGTATTGGGGAGCCGCTCCGTAAGGTGATTGAGAGTATTGCGGTTGAGCCGCATACTGTGATTGACCGTATTGAGAATTAGCCGAATAAGGCGCGGGAACGGATTTCCGCAAAGGACGGTTGCCGGCACGGCGAAACTCGTCGGAAGAAACGGGATAGGACGGAAACGCGGGCGCGGATTCGGTGACCATCGGGAGCCGCGGGTCGTAGACCGAGCCTTGAGACAGGTAATATTGCGCGTGCGGAAGAATAACCGTTTCGTTCGGTTGATAATGGTAGCCGCTATTTAATTGATAGTTGCCTTGGACGGGATAGCCGAACGGAAAGTACGGCGAAGCGTACGGCCGTACGGGATACGCCGCGGGGTATTGATACCGATAGCTTGACTGAGGCGGCAAGGTTACGGCGCATTTTTGACCGCTTAGCGGACCTAACCCCGTACCGAAACGGGCTTTTACCACTTGATTTTGCATGGCGAACTCCTCTTTTTAAGTTGAGAGTTGAGAGTTGAAAGTTGAAAAGCGAGGATTTTTTAATGCAGAATGACACCGACTTTTTTATCGGAGCAAAGCGACTCCTTAACTTTCAACTTACAATTTTCCATTTTCAATTTGTATTCCGTACTAATTATAACAGAATTGACCGAAATGTCAATATCTTTTTTAAAAAACCTTGAGATTTTTTTGCAAAACATTTGGATTTCTTTGCAAAAGCTTGAAAATTAAGGGAAAAAGTGAAAAAAACTTAAAAAAATTTAAACTTTTTTTTAAAAGAGTATTTACAATCGTCTTCAATTATGATAAAATAAAGTATGGAAGTTTCCATGGAGGAATATCAATGAAGAAAACGACGACAAAAAAATTACTTATTCTACTTGCGTGTATCACGGTTATGGTACTTGTTTTATCCGCTTGCGGAGAAACGGCGGGTAAGACCGCCACTTTTGTGGTGGACGGGTCTACCTTTAAGACCGTCTCGCTTAATAGCGACGGCAAGATTACGGAGCCGACCGAAATCCCCGTCAGCGACAATGGGATTTTTAAAGGCTGGTACATCGACGATGTAACCTTTGGAACAAAATGGGATTTTGGGACCGACAAGGCGACGGATTCTATAAAGCTGTACGCAAAGTTGGTTGCCCCGCCAAACAACTTATGTACGGTCGAATTTATCGCGGACGGCGCGACTAATGTGGAGGGTAAAGCTATATCCGCGAGTACGGGTGCCGTCAAAACCATCATGGTAAAAACGAATAGATTGGCTTCCGCTCCCGGAAACGTCCTAAACGAGACACAAAGCGTCACAAGTTGGTACAAGGACGCGGGCTTGACCCAAAAATGGGATTTTTCAAAGGATCGCGTAAATTTGGCGGTTCTCAAATTGTACGGAAAGTGGGAGAACGTCCCTACCTACAAAATAACCTTTAATCTAAAAGGCGCGACGGGATCGTATCCCGACGCATATGCGGTACAAGGGGAATTGCTTACGCGCCCCGCGACCGATCCGACGTGGTACGGATACGAATTTCAAGGCTGGTACAAGGACAACGCACTTACCCAAACATGGGACTTTGCAACCGACAAGGTCGTACAAAATATGACCCTTTATGCGAAGTGGTATCTGCTCCCTACTTATGATTTGATATTTAACGCCAACGGCGGTTCGGCGGTCGCCACTTTGAGCGGTCTGCCGAATCAAACCGTCCTCACGGACAAAAAGCCTACGGATCCTACAAAGACCGAATCCCTCGGCGGCGGTACCGCAAAGCTCGTATTTTTGGGCTGGTACAAGGAAGCGGGGCTTACGACGGCGTGGAATTGGGCGACCGACAAGCTCAACGGCGCGAACGTAACGCTGTATGCTAAGTGGGATTATTATAGCGGCGGCACGGGTACGTCCGCAAGTCCGTATATCATATCAAACGCGGATCAGCTCACAAATTTGGCGCTCAAGGTCAATTCGGGCGAAATGTACGGCAATAGAGCGGGTCTAAAGATATATTTCGCGCTTGCCGCAAATATCGATCTCGGAGGCAGAGAGTGGGTACCGATCGGTTTAGGCTCTGCGCTAATCTCGGAGAATCCGGATGTGTATAGCGGAACGGCGTTTTGGGGGTCGTTTAACGGAAACAATTATACGATAAGCAATTTCCAAATCAATCAGAATATTTCGAGCGCATGGGTTGACCCGACAAGACCCCTCGCATATAGGGATTATGCCGGCTTGTTCGGAGCCGCGGGTTATGCGGAACTGAAAAACATCAAGGTCGACACCTTTACAATCAATATAAACGGTACGAGTGACAGCACCCACCCTCAGACGCGTGTTTACGCGGGCGGCGTCATCGGATATCAAAACAGCGCGTCGTTATTTGATAACAACTCGGCGACAAACGGAACGATTACGGTGACGATCACATCTATCGAGCAATCGGAAGTGTTTATCGGATTGGTCGCGGGAGCTTTGATATCGGGACCGATCAGGAGCGGAGTTGCGTCCGGTTCGATTACGGCGAACGTGACACACGGCGGTCCGTTAGAAGAATGTATCGGTCTGTTTTTCGGCTTGGGTTACGACAACAGCGCAATTTCCGGCATAACCGCATCGGGGACCGTCAATTCCACGACCGTTCGTCAAGGGACCGCGGAAGCGTATGTCAATGTGGGCGGTTTGGTCGGTTGTATTGAAGAATCGCAGTCCAATTTCTTGATAACGGGAAATATCGTATCCTCGGCGACTCTCACCGTCAATATGGGCGGCACGGCTTTAAAGGGTCAAGCGCAAGTCGGCGGATTGATAGGAAGCGCGTATCAGACGGGTACGATTTCAAGCAATCAAGTAAACAATGTAGAGATTACGGCGAACGTCGTCGCGTCGACTTCTACGGCGGAAAGTAGATCTAACGCGGCGGGTACGAGTACCCTCGGTATAGCGCGCTATTACGCGACTCTCGCTATCGGCGGTATCGTCGGGTTGTCGGATAAAGGCGACATTACAAATAATATCGTCAGCGGAGTTATCACGGGGACGGTTTCCGCGACGGGTCAGCTTACGGCTTATGCGGGAGGAATCGCGGGCAGCTCCGTCGGTCGCATTTTAAATAACGAAACGAGCGCGTCGGTCAATTTGACCGCGAATATCCAGCTTGCAAACGGCGCACAAAATATAGCGGCGGCGGGAGCGATTGCGGGCGCGGCTTATGCGGGAATCCTCTCGACAAAAGTCACGGGAAGCGATGCGGTTTTGGCGGGCGAGCGCGGCGCGAATAACGTAAAGACTACGGGCTATTCGACAAGCGATACGGACACCGAATACAGAGGCGTGGAGATTATCGAGGCTTACGGAGTGAACGTAGCGTTTACACAAGGACAAGGAATATCGGGCGACCCATGGGTCTTGTCGTCGGCAAAAGAGATCAAGTATTTATCCGAAACCTCACGGTTGAACTATATCTATTCAAAGTATAACGGAAACAATGCGCCCGAATATATCGCGCTCAACGTCGATATCAATTATCAAGGCGAGGAAATTACGCCTATCGGGTCGTCTAATGCGGGCTTCTTCGGAGCGTTTGACGGACGAAACCACACCTTGTCAAACTACACGATTACAAACGATTGGCTAACCGATCCGGACAACGGGGACAAAAAGGCACACATGGGCTTTATTGCCGCGGGCGGCTTCGGCGGTACAAAAAATCTGACCGTAACGGGCTTTGTGATTACCGTCACGGGGACGTTCAGCGAGAACACCAGAATCTATGTGGGCGGCGTGGTCGGAAACAATGACGGAGTCCTCGAAAACATAGCGGCGACTAACGGAAGTATCGTTATCAACATCACAAAGACGGGAACAAGCGGAAACGTTGAAGCGTATGTCGGGCTTGTCGCGGGCGGAGATGTGGCTTATACCGATAGTACAATTTTGGCTTGGGGCAATATCGACATTACCGTCAACAGCGTCAACGGAGTTTCGGCCGCGGACGGCGAGGCTATAGAGATATATGCGGGTCTGATGAGCGGATACGCGGGCAGAAAGATAATTACAAACGCTATCGCGGGCAGTACGCTGCAGCCAAGTACGCTTACGGTCAATACGACGGTGGCGGCGGCGACGGGTTATGCCTTGGTTCATGCGGGCGGGCTTATCGGACTTGCACACAACCTAAGCAGTATCAATAATTGCAGTGTCAACAACGTAACGATAAACAATACGATAAATGCGAGCCGTGTACAAGCGGCGTCGGGCGGTTTGGTCGGCGACCTTATTTATGGTGCGGGTCAAACGGGAACGATTGAAAACAGCTATGCGACAAATGTAAATGTAAACGCGGTTATCACTGCGTCCGTTAGGGAAACCGCGGCGGCATGGGTAACTCTTCCATGTGAGAGTTACTATGAGGCTAACGGCGCGATTTACAGCGCGGCGGCGGGCGGTCTTATCGGACACGCGGGCGGCGGCACTATCACGGGGTCTTATGCGACGGGTACGGTGAGCGTGAATGCAAAAGCCTCCCTCAGATTGTTGGCTCATGCGGGCGGTTTGATAGGGAAGAGTTTCAGCACAATCTCAAAGAGTTACTCGACGGCGACAGTTACCGTCATCGCGGAGGAAACGGGAAACGGCACAGTTGACTCGTCACTTATAAGCGCGGGCGGTTTGGTCGGTATAAGTACGGACGGCGGGAGTATCGCCACATCGTATGCGACGGGTGCTGTTTCGGTTGACTTTAAGGGCAGCAGCAAGGTCAGTATGGGAAATGCGGCGGGTATCGCGGGCTTTAGCTTCGGGACGATTATCTCAAATTGTTATTCGACGAGTAACGTCACGGCAAGAGGCGAGAGTACCGTCAGCGGTCGCGGCTTTGTCGGCGGCGGCGGTATCACGGGTCTTGCGTGGACGGGTAAGGTGGAGAACAGCTATTCGCTCGGAAATATTACCGTAACAGACGTCGCAAACAATATGTCGCGTACGGCGGCGGGCGGTATCTGCGCGGATATCTACGGCGCGATGGAGGTCAAAAACTCCTTTGCGGCGGGTGCGCTCAACGCGACCAATATCGATAGCGTAGGCGGCGCGGTCGGCGCGGATTACGGCGATCACGGCGAGGTAGGAGCAAGAGGCATTACGGGCTGTTACTATGTAAACGGCGGCGCGGGTGTCGGCGGGTCGGCAACCACGGTTACAAACCTCAACAACTCGTCATTCTATACCACGCTCGGTTGGAGTACTTCAGTTTGGGACTTCTCCGGAATCAATATCGGCTCAAAAATCGGTCCTATCCTTAAATAGGAATCGGAGAAGAGCGGAAGAAAGAGTTTTAAACTAAACAATTAAACATAGGTCGGAGTATAAAAACTCCGACCTATGTTTTTTTTGTGGGGAAATGCTTGCGTTTGTCCTATAATTGTGATATAATTTGCATACACTGATATAGGAGGGGTTCATTATGGCAAAAACAGAAACAGTATATACGAGGGTAGACCCTATGCTAAAGGCAAACGTGGAGCAAGTATTATCACAACTCGGACTTACGGCAAGCGAAGCAATCAACATATTTCTCAATCAAGTCGTATTGCAAAAAGGATTGCCATTTGCGGTAAAAGTCCCGCCGATGACAAAATCGGAAGCGCAAGCCGTTTTGATGTCTAAATTAAAGGAAGCCGAAGACGCGATTGCGAACGGAGGAGAATGGCTGACAGCGGAAGAAAGCATGACGAGATTGGGGGTATAATAAAAATGAAGCTACTACTGCGAATTAACCCGATGGCGCATAACGACGTTGCCGCAATTAGGGATTATATCAAAAAAGACAATCCGACAGCCGCCAATCGAACGGCGAAACGGATATATAAAGCGTTTGATGACTTAGCGGATAGTCTGCTTATCGGCGGTAGCTTGCAAAAACGGTACGAGATACAGACCGATTATATGTTTTGTATTTTAAAACCGTACTTTGTTTTTTATAAAATCGACGGTGAATTTTTGAATGTTTACCGTGTTTTAGACGGACGAAGCGATTACTTAGTTACGCTCGATTTGAAAGAACCGCAAGCGATCGCCGAAGAAGATGATTGAAAAAACCAATCATTTTTCCGTTTTATGCCGCATACATTCTATCGTATGGCTGAATTTTTAATTGAGTTTATCAACTCGTTATCGATTGGACAAGCCTAAGTATACCTTCCGTGTTTAAAACGTCGGTTTCATAAAATTTACCGTCGGAGGAGTGCGATTTTAGTTGTATACAATTTGAATACAACTTGCTCCGTTTTTTTTTGCCGAATAGAATGCAAATTGTCCCGTTCTTTTTTCGCTTCTATGCCGTTTTATAAATATTTTATGTAGTTCATTTTAGCGTGAAAAACGCGTACGACGGATACTATTTTTTTCTCTTCGTCGATTAAAAACGGTATAACATAATTATCGCAAATCAATTTACGAAATCCGTCTTTTTTGAGACGGCGTTCACGCGCAAGCGGATTTTTTTTAGGCATAAAAGCAAGCCCGTATATTCTCGCTTTTAACTCTTCCGTGACTTTCTTTGATACCGCTTCGTCTTGCGATTCCTCGTAGTAATAACGGTAGATTCCGTCGAGATCGTCAAACGCAAGCGGATATATTTCCACCGCGTATTTAATGTCCGGCATATTTTGCCTCTAATCTCTCAAAAACCTCATCTATGGGTATCGGTTTTGCTCCGTTTTTGACTTGCTCTACCGATTCGGCAATCGCATTGTAAACGGCGTTTTCAGCAAAGTTTTTTTCGTATGATTCCATACTCATAATGACCATATCGCCGTATCCGTTACGCGTAACAAAAATAGGCTCGCCGCTTTTATGCGCAAGCTCCGAAATTTCCGCGCACTTTCTTAAATCTCTGATAGGAATAATATGTGCCATACCGCGCACCCCCTTGAAACCGCCGGTTAAGTCCCGCCGTCATCTTTACGCCGTCTTTTTCCGCCCGTTTCCCGTATATTTCGGTTGCATACTTCCCGTATGCGCCCTCAAACTACGAAAAACGCACAAAAAAATCCAACGCAAATCTGACGACGTTACTTAACCGGCGGTTTCCCCTTAAAATCCGACTTTATTGTATCATAATTATGATGCGTCTGTCAAGATGTTTCATTCTTTTCTCTGTAAATATTTTTTCGGAAAAGTATTGAAATCGAGACGAGAATGTGGTATAATGACAAAATTGTGTAGACTTTCGTTAACATCTACGTTATTTTTGGTAAAAAATTTAAATTTTTTTAAGATTTTTGCATAAAATATAACAGAAACCCCTTGACAAAACCGAGATAAGGGGGTATACTATATATAGATCCGAGAATGGCGGTTAAAATACCATTTACGCCTTTTAGCCTCTCCGCTTTGATTGCCGGGAGGCTTAATTGTTTTTTTGAGGAAAACTGTAAAACACGCGGTATAGAAACGAAAAAATCAAAAAAACCGACACAAAAAAAACGGGATAACACGGGGTGAACGCGAATGGACGCAACGGAATTTAGATCGCGAAAAACATTACGTTTAATCGATTTTGATTACGGGGCGTATGGAATGTATTTCGTTACGTTTTGTACGGCTGAACACATGACCCTTTTGGGCGATATACGGCACGATGGGGACGAAATTGCATTGACCGAATACGGAGAAATCACAAAAAGGCATATAGAAAAAATCGACGCACGGTACAAAAATATACATATAGATAAGTATTGCATTATGCCGAATCATGTTCACATGATAATTGAAATAACGGAGATTAAAAAGGTTGCGAATACGTCAGTGAATACGTCGGCGAATGCGTCAGTGAATGCGTCGGCGAATACGTCGGCGAATACGTCGGCGAATACGTCGGTGAATGCGTCGGTGAATGCGTCGGCGAATGCGTCGGCGAATATGTCGGCGAATACGTCGGCGGATATACCGACAGTAATTAGGACGTTAAAGACAATGATTACAAGGGAATGCGGTGGGTCGATTTGGCAGCGTTCGTATTACGACCATATTATTCGCAATGAATCCGAATATGAAAAGATATGGGAATATATCGACACAAATCCAATTAAATGGGCAAATGACGAATTATATAAGGTAATTACGATATAAAGCATATAAAAACGCGGTGTGAATCATGTAAAATCATGGTATAAACCACAAAAATCGGTGTGAATCATGCAAAATCATGATAAAAACCACAAAAACGCGGTGTGAATCATGCAAAATCATGGTAAAAACCACAAAAATCGGTGTAGGGGACGATGCCCCATATGCGTTAGGATAAACAAATCAGTCTATACTTCCGCAATCGTTTTGACTGCCTACACAGTTGCGGCAGCTTTCGTTGTATGTCTTCTATCGATGCACA
>JAITOQ010000205.1 GCA_031289865.1 Clostridiales bacterium | reverse complement strand
GGAGGTTTGCGCGGCGGCGGTAAAGGTACTTGAAGCGGTAGGCAAGAGATTCGGACACGTCTTTTTGTTTGAACATGTCTTGATGGGCGGGGCGGCGATCGACGCGTACGGAATACCGCTACCGGAGGCGACCGTTGCGGCTTGCAAAAAATCCGACGCGGTGCTTTTGGGCGCGGTCGGCGGTCCTAAGTGGGACGGGCTATCGGGCGAACTTAGACCCGAAGCGGGGCTTTTGGGGATCCGCAAGGCTCTCGGACTGTATGCAAATTTGCGTCCCGCGTCACTTTTGCCCGCGCTCAAAGGGACATGTCCGTTGAGAGCGGATATTCGGGATAGGGGTATCGATATGATCGTTGTGAGAGAGCTTACGGGCGGCATCTATTTCGGCAAGAGAAACACCGTACAAAGACCGAACGGCGGCACTTACGCATACGACACCGAAAAGTACGGCGTAAAAGAGATCGAACGTATTGCGCGTACCGCTTATGAGATTGCGTTAAAACGCAAAAAAAGAATCGTCAGCGTGGACAAAGCAAACGTACTCGACAGCAGCAGACTTTGGCGCAAGACCGTTCATGAACTAAACGCGGAATATCCGACGGTTGAGGTGACGGATATGCTTGTGGATAACGCGGCTATGCAGCTTGTAAAAAATCCGTCGCAGTTTGACGTGATACTCACGAGCAACATGTTCGGCGACATTTTGAGCGACGAGGGCGCAATGATTACGGGCAGTATAGGGATACTTGCCTCCGCGAGTCTCGGTAACGGGCGCGGCGGTCTGTACGAGCCGATACACGGCAGTGCGCCCGATATCGCGGGACAAGATAGGGCGAATCCTATAGCGGCGATTTTGTCGGCGGCGATGATGCTCAAATACTCGTTCGATTTAAACGAAGAGGCGGCGGCGGTCGAACGTGCGGTAAACGCGGTTTTGTCGGGGAATATCCGTACCGCCGATATCGGAGAAGAGGGAAGTACTGTCGTAGGCTGTCGGGAAATGGGAGAACGAATTGCGGCGAGTTTAGAGAAAATTTAAAAAGCACTTTAAAACGCTTGTAATTTGCTCGATTTTGTGGTAATATAATACGGCAGTCTGTTATGATTGCGGTGATTATGTGAGCCGTCGGTTAAAATGCGGCTAAAAACGGGAGTTTGATATGAATATTTGGGAAATACTGTATCCCGCGCTTATGATTTTGATGGTTCTGCTGTCGATTTTTATGACGATTTTGGTCTTGAAGCAAGACGGGAATACCGCCGATCTCGGTGCGATTTCGGGTAATACCGAGACATTTTTGGGCAAAAACAAGGTAAAAACACGCGAAAGCAAGTATAAGCGTTGGACGATCTATGTCGGTGCGGCATTGATGATTACGTCCATTGCGTTCTTTGTCGCGTGGAAGCTTTCCGCGTAAAAACAGAGTCGTTTTTTTCGGAGAATAGTCGGGTTGCCGCTTATGGCTTGTGCTTGTTCGGCAATTCTTTCTAAGGAGTTACGTTATTATCACCTGTCCGCGTTTTTTGTGAATAGGTGATTTTTTTTTGGAGTACATTATGGATTTTAAGACAAGAATACAACAGCGTATAGCGGAGATGAAAACCGATACGTTTACGGAACGCCAGCTTTTTGTGCGTTTCAACATTTCCGCGGCGTCGGAAAAACGCGAGGTAAAAAGCGCGCTTGACGAATTGGTTGCGGACGGGGAATATATCGTCAATGAAAGCGGGAAGTATATGACCCCCGCCGCATTCGGCGCGGTCAAAGGCACGTTGATAGGCAACCGCCGCGGCTTTGCGTTTTGTACGCCCGACGGGGGCGGGAGCGATATCTTTATTCCTCCGAACGCGCTCGGCGGCGCGCTCCACAAGGATAAAGTTTATATCCGTGTCAAAAAAGGCAAGGAGAAGGGAAAAACCGAGGGCGAAGTGGTTTCTATACTCGAGCGCGGAGTAAAAAGCGCGGTCGGGACCTTTAAGCGAGCGGAGGGTTACGGGTTTGTCGTAGCCGACGACGATTGTTTTTTTCGCGATATCTTGATCCCCGCGCAAAAATTTCGCGGCGCATTGGACGGCTACAAGGTCGTAGCGCGGATTACGGGCTACCGCGAGGGGAAAAGACCCGAAGGCGAGATCACGGAAATACTCGGCAAAGGCGGGGAAGCCTTGACGGAGGTGCTTGCGATCACGCGTTCGTTCGGCTTTTCAGACGCGTTTGAAAAGACCGTCAAAAAGGAAGCCGCGCTTGCCGCCGAAAGACCTTTTTCTGCCGAAAACCGCAAGGATTTCAGAGGGCTGTTGACCGTTACGATAGACGGCGACGACGCAAAGGATTTGGACGACGCGGTGTCGGTCGCAAAATGCGGAGAGGACTACAAGCTGTACGTTCATATCGCCGACGTCAATCATTACGTCAGGCACAAGTCGATACTCGACAACGAAGCGTTTAAACGCGCAACGAGCGTCTATTTTCCCGGCAACGTCCTCCCGATGCTCCCCGAAGAGCTGTCAAACGGCGTATGTTCGTTAAACGAAAAGACCGACCGCTTGACGCTTAGCGTCGAGATGCTCATAGATAGGGCGGGGAATGTCAAGGGGCATAGGCTTTACGAGAGCGTCATTCACAGCAATGCGCGCATGACCTACAAAAACGTCAATAAGATTTTGGACGGGGATAACACGCTCACCGAAAGGTATGCGGAGATAGTCCCTATGCTCCGCAACATGTACGATTTGAGCAGAATTCTGTACGGAAGGCGGAAATCCCGCGGTTCGGTCTTTTTTGAAACCAAAGAAAGCGTAATAGAGGTGGACAAAAAAGGCAAGGTTTTGGATATCAAGCCGTATGAATACGGGGTGTCAAATTCTATCATCGAGGAATTTATGCTGATCGCGAACGAAACCGTCGCGGAATTTATCGGGCATCTTGAGCTTCCGTTCGTCTATCGCGTTCACGAAACGCCGTCGTCGGAAAAAATGGAATTTTTTAAGCAGTTTATGTTAGGTATCGGGATAAAGATTCGCGCCGACGGCGGGGTCAAGCCGCCCGATATTCAGAAATTTTTGGAGCTTGTCGAAAACACGGAATACAAAAATATCGTAAACAAAATCCTCCTGCGCTCCATGCAAAAGGCGCGTTACGACGTCGTAAACCGCGGACACTTCGGTCTTGCGGCAAAAAGCTATTGCCATTTCACCTCGCCGATTCGCCGCTACCCCGATCTTGTTGTGCATAGGATCATCAAGATGATGCTGAACGGCGAGTTAAACGACAAAACCGTCAAAAGAATGGCGGCGTTTTGTCAAGAAGCCGCGGCAAATTCAAGCGAGCGCGAAAAAGCCGCCGAAAGCGCGGAAAGACAGTGCGACGACTACTACAAAGCCTCGTATATGGAGGATAAGACGGGGACGGAATACGACGGCGTCGTAAGCTCCGTGACCGCGTTCGGGATTTTTGTCGAGCTGCCGAACACCGTCGAGGGGCTTGTCCGTACCGAATGGCTCCCCCGAGACGATTATGCCTTTGACGAACAGCGTTTCTTGATAAAGGGGCGAAAGCACAGCTATTCACTCGGCGACAAGGTGAAAATACGCGTCGAAAGCGCGGACAGAAATGCGAGGCAAGTGAATTTTTCGTTGGTTGAATAAACTTGCATTCTGTATTTAAAAAATCGCTATCGAATAAATTGACTTTTTTTACTGTTTTTGTTAGAATAGAACGGTATGATGAATAAGAACACAAACACGGCGGTATCGTTATGAAAAATATAGGGGTTTTGACCAGCGGGGGCGACGCGCCCGGCATGAACGCTTGCGTGCGTGCGGTAGTGCGCTACGCTCTCGAAAAGGACATGAGGGTCTACGGAATATACAGAGGTTATGAGGGCTTAATCGGCGGCGACATAAAGCCGCTTGAGCGCGGGAGCGTTTCCGATATCATTCAGCGCGGCGGGACTATTTTAAAGACTGCGCGCTGCAAGGAGTTCGAGACGCTTGCGGGCATGAAAAAGGCCGCTTATAATATGAAGGTGTTCGGGGTGGACGGCTTAGTCGTCATCGGCGGGGACGGAAGCTTTAAGGGAGCAAAGGAGTTGTTTGACAATTTCGGAGTCCCTTCCGTCGGGATTCCGGGGACGATCGACAACGATCTCGCCTACACCGACTATACGTTAGGATTTGACACGGCGGTAAACACCGTCCTTTCGGCGATTAACAATCTCCGCGACACGATGACCTCTCACGACCTTGCGAATATCGTCGAGGTCATGGGGCGGCATTGCGGCGACATTGCGCTGTTTGCGGGGCTTGCGGGCGGCGCGGAGATCATTTTGATACCCGAAAAAAAGGTCGATTTGGAGGATATCTGCGAAAAGATTCGCGAGAACCGCGTAAAAGGGAAGCTCTCCAACATAATCGTCCTTGCGGAAGGGGCGGGAAACGCGGAGGAAATCCAAAAAACCATTGAGCAAGAGACGGGTATACAGATCCGTACGACGAGGCTTGGGCATATTCAGCGCGGAGGCACTCCCTCTATGGCGGATAGGATCCTTGGGGCGCGCTTGGGCGTAAAAGCGGTCGACCTTTTGTATGAGGATCATGAAAAAAAGGTCAACAAGGTCGTCGGTATAAAAAACAACAAGATTGTCGCGGAGGATTATGAGACGGCTCTCAAAGCGACAAGCAAGGGACACGAGGATTTGTATACAATCGCGAGTATTCTTTGTAAATAACAGTTTGAATCGATATAAAAACAAAAAAACAATATAAAAAACAAATACAACGGAGGTTACTATGAAAAATTTAAAGGGCGCGTTAATGTTCGGACAGTCGGGCGGTCCGACGTCGGTCATCAATTCGAGCGCGGCGGGCGTGTTTATCGAGGCTTTAAAGCACTCGGATAAAATCACAAAGGTTTACGGCGCGGCGCACGGTATCAAGGGGATATTGGATGAAAACTTTTACGATATCGGCAAGGAAGACCCGAAGGAATTGGAGCTTCTTAAATATACGCCGTCCTCGTCGCTCGGCTCCGTTCGTTACAAATTAAAAAAGGTGACGGACGACGAAACCGATTACAAGAGGATTCTCGAAGTGTTTAAAAAATACGACGTCCGCTATTTCTTTTACAACGGCGGGAACGACAGCATGGACACATGCAACAAGGTCAGCAAGTATCTTGCTCAAAACGGATATGAATGCAACATTATCGGCGTACCTAAGACCATCGACAACGACCTTTGCGGCACCGACCATTGTCCGGGCTACGCAAGCGCGGCAAAATACGTTTCGACGACTCTTATGGAACTCAATCTCGACGCGAAGGTATACAACACGGGTCTTGTGACCATCGTCGAGGTCATGGGCAGAAACGCGGGCTGGCTGACTGCCGCCGCCGCGCTTGCCTCCTACAAGGGTTTAGGACCCGACCTTATTTACTTACCGGAAACCCCGTTTGACATCGACAAGTTTGTCGCGGACGTCAAAGCGGTTTGCGAAAAAAACAACGACAAGTGTATAGCGGTAGTATCGGAGGGGATCAAAAACAAGGACGGAAAATATATCGGCGAATTTGTTTCGTCGGCGACCGACCTATTCGGACACGCGCAGTTAGGCGGGGTTTGCTTTGCCCTTGCGAATATCGTAAAGGCGAGATTGGGCGTAAAGGTTCGTCCGATAGAATTCAGTCTGCTCCAAAGATGCGCGGCTCACTTAGCGTCCGCAATAGACGTCGAGGAGGCTTTTGAAGCGGGCGCGGCGGCGGTTAAATTTGCGCTTGCGGGCGAAACCGACCAAATGGTCGCGATTATCCGCGAGGAAAAGAACGGTAAGTATTCGAGCGTTATGAAATTGGTTTCGCTTTCGGAGGCGGCAAATACCGAAAAGAAGATTCCCGCCGGTTGGGTCACAAACAACGGCACGGGGCTTTCAAAGGAGTTTATCGACTATGCGCTCCCCATCATTCAAGGCGACTCAAAAGCCCCGCTTGAGGACGGTTTACCGAGATTTGCAAAATTAAAAAAAGTTAGCGGAAAAAAATAGAAAAAGGTATTGAAATTTTCCGTAGAGTGTGGTATAATACTATCGTATCGTATGATTTATAGGATTATACGGTACGGGAGGCATATATGAATTGCTTTATTCACGAGGACAGACCCGCGGTCGCTACTTGTATGCGTTGCGGAAAGGGCATGTGTACTGATTGCGCGTTGTTTTTTGACACGCCTAACAATCCCAACAGCGGTCTGTGTCCCATTTGCAGAAAACCCGACGTCGTAAACGAAAAAGTTTCGCTCGAACGGGTGAGAAACGATCTTTGGATCAAAGCGTACGTC